>NZ_JBIUXX010000086.1:0-16672 GCF_044744235.1 Pseudomonas sp. NPDC087346 | reverse complement strand
AATCATAATCAAAAAGAAATCTAAAAAATACAATATACATCATAAGATAGAGCTTAACAAATAATGCGGCAAAGTGATCCAGCAGACTCGTCTGTACGATCCGAACAAGGACGAAACCCGTCCGATGCGCAGTAAAGAGGAAGCCAACGACTACCGTTACTTCCCCGATCCGGACCTGCTGCCGGTGATCATCGAGAACTCGTTCCTCGACGAAGTGCGCGCCACCCTGCCGGAACTGCCACCGCAAAAACGCGAGCGCTTCCAGGAGCAGTTCGGTCTGTCGGTCTATGACGCCAGCGTTCTGGCCACCAGCCGCGAACAAGCCGATTACTTCGAGAAAGTCGCGAGCATCGGCGGCGACGCCAAACTGGCGGCGAACTGGGTGATGGTCGAGTTGGGCAGCCTGCTCAACAAGCAAGGCCTGGACATCGAAGCGTCGCCGGTTTCGGCCGAGCAACTGGGCGGCATGCTGCTGCGCATCAAGGACAACACCATCTCCGGCAAGATCGCCAAGGTCGTGTTCGAAGCGATGGCCAACGGCGAAGGCAGCGCGGACGAAATCATCGACAAGCGCGGTCTCAAGCAAGTGACCGACAGCGGTGCAATCTCGGCGGTACTGGACGAAATGCTCGCGGCCAACGCCGAGCAGGTCGAGCAATACCGTGCGGCAGACGAAGCCAAACGCGGCAAGATGTTCGGCTTCTTCGTCGGCCAGGCCATGAAAGCCTCCAAAGGCAAGGCCAACCCGCAACAGGTGAACGAATTGCTGAAAAGCAAGCTCGAAGGCTGATGCAAATGGAGCCAGATGTCATGCCTGGCTCCATTCCCCGCAGGAGCAACTGTGGCGAGGGGATTTATCCCCGTTGGGCTGCGAAGCGGCCCCTATTCCTGAGTACGAGGTATATCAGTCAAACCAAGTACCCAGGCCTGGGGACTGCTGCGCAGCCCAACGGGGATTTATCCCCTCGCCACAAAAGCCTCGCAAAATTGTTTCGGGACACCTTTGAATGAAGCGTCTGTTCATCAGCTGCGCCCTGCTCTCTTTACTGGCCGGTTGCGCCAGCACTGACACCATCGACCCGCACGGTTACGACCAGACCGGCGTCGCCTCCTATTACGGAGCCAAACACCACGGTAAACGCACCGCCAGCGGCGAAGCGTTCAACCAGAATTCCCTGACCGCCGCCCATCGCCAATTGCCATTCGGCACGCGGGTGAAGGTCACCAACCTGAAAAATGATCAATCCGTCGTAGTGCGAATCAACGACCGAGGCCCGCATACTCGTGGGCGCCTGATCGACCTGTCCCGCGAAGCCGCAGACCAGATCGGCATGCTGCGCTCCGGCACCGCACGGGTTCGCGTGCAGGCCCTCGACGACTGACTGATGGAGCACAAATCATTTTCGGATTAGCCGATATCCCGCTGATCAACCTGATCGAACTGTTCAGCGGTTTGCTCCTGCTGATCGTCGGCGCTGAATTGATGGTGCGCGCCGCCGTGCGCCTGGCCGCGCGCCTGCATGTTCGGCCACTGATTATCGGCCTGACCATCGTCGCCCTCGGCAGCAGCGCACCGCAGATGACCGTCAGCCTGCAAGCTGCGCTGACGCACAACCCGGACATCGCGGTTGGCAGCGTGATCGGCAGCAGCATTTTCAACATCCTCGTGACCCTCGGTTTGTCCGCGCTGATCATTCCTTTGCGGGTATCACGGCAACTGGTGCGTCTGGATATTCCGCTGATGATCGGCGCCAGCCTGCTGGTGTTCGTCATGGCGTGGAATGAACAGATCAGTCGCTTCGACGGGGTTCTGCTGCTCGGCGCATTGGCGCTGTATCTCGGCTTGCTATTGCGTCAGTCGCGGCATTCGGTGCGCCCGCACTCCGAACAACCGCAGGGGCCGCAAGCGCCGTGGTTCAGCAGTCTGCTGATGATCGTCGGCGGTCTGGCACTGCTGGTTTTCGGCGGGCATTTGCTGATCGGTGCTGCAGTGGTGGTGGCGACTGACCTGGGTTTCTCCGAGCGGGTGATCGGCCTGACCGTCGTCGCCGTCGGCGCCTCGCTGCCGGAACTCGCGACCTCGCTGATCGCTGCATTGCGCGGACAACGGGATATCGCCGTGGGTAACGTGATCGGCGCCAATCTGTTCAATCTGCTCGGGGTGCTAGGCCTCACCGCGCTGATTGCGCCGACGCCGCTGTCGGTCTCACCGAATGCGCTGGATTTCGATTTGCCGGTGATGCTCGGTGTCGCCGTGCTGTGCCTGCCAGTATTCTATTCCGGCTATCGCGTGACCCGCGCCGAAGGTTTGTTGCTGCTCGGTTTGTACCTGGTTTATGCGCTGCATGTGGTGTCGTTCACCACTGGCATGCCGCTGGCCGGCAGGCTCGAACGAATGATGCTGTTTTATGTGCTGCCGTCGCTGCTGGCGTTTCTGCTGTTCACGTCAGTGCGCGCCTGGCGCCGCCAACACCACAAAAGGGATATGCCATGACCGATTCGAAGAAGTCCGGGGTTGAAGTCCGCCGCCAGGTAATGGGCGATGTGTTTGTCGACCGCGCCTTGGGCAACGCCACCGAATTCAGCCAGCCGTTGCAGGATTTCGTCAACGAACACGCGTGGGGCGGTGTGTGGAATCGCGAAGGTCTGCCGCTGAAAACCCGCAGCCTGATTACCCTTGCCGCCCTCACCGCACTGAAGTGCCCGCAAGAGCTGAAAGGCCATGTGCGCGGCGCGCTGAACAACGGTTGCACGGTAGACGAGATTCGCGAGGCGCTGCTGCATTGCGCGGTGTATGCCGGCGTGCCGGCGGCGATTGATGCGTTTCGGGCGGCGCAGGAAGTGATTGATACCTACCAAAAACCTGAGTGATTCAGTGCTGCTGAAATAGCTATCGCTAGCAGGCTAGCTCCCACAGGTTTGGTGGTGTTAAGCAAATTTCATCAGCACTGAGAATCCCTGTGGGAGCTAGCTCCCACAGGTTTGGTGGTGTTAAGCAAATTTCATCAACACTGAGAATCCCTGTGGCAGCTAGCTCCCACAGGTTTGGTGGTGTTAAGCAAATTTCATCAACACTGAGAATCCCTGTGGGAGCTAGCCTGCTAGCGATGAGGCCCTAAGCAACACCGCAAAACTCAGAATCAGATCCACCCGCCCCACTGCAAAAAGAAGATCCCGAGGTTGGTGGTGATCGCCGCCATCAGCGTGGTCAGCACAATGATCGCCGCCGCCAGCTCATGATTGCCCTGTGCCGCCCGGGCCATGACGAAACTGGCCGCCGCCGTCGGGCTGCCGAAGTACAGAAACAGAATCCCCAGCTCCGCCCCGCGAAACCCGCACAGCCACGCCCCAAGGGTCGCCAGCACTGGCAGACCGATCATCTTCACCAGACTCGAACTCAGCGCCATGCTGCCGCTCTTGCGCAACGCCGCCAGTGACAGCGTGCCGCCGATGCAGATCAATGCCAGCGGCAACGTGGTTTGCGCCAGATATTGCCCGGAGGTTTCCAGCCATCCCGGCAGGCTGATCTTGAAGTAAGCGAACGGTGCCGCAGCAATCACGCTGATGATCAACGGATTGCTGAACACGCTTTTGCAAATGCTCCACGGATCGGACTTGATCACCGGGCTGTACACCGCCAGCACAATGGTCGAAAGGGTGTTGTAGAAGAGGATCACCAGCGCCGCGAGAATCGCCCCGAGCGAGATGCCGTAATCGCCATACATGCTCGCCGCCAGCGCCAGGCCGATCACCCCGTTGTTGCCGCGAAACGCGCCCTGGGTGTAGATGCCGCGATCTTCACGCGGACATTTGATGATCGCCCAGCCCCAGGCGATGGCGAAACACACCAATGTGGCGACGGAGAAGTAGATCAGCAGTGCCGGTTGCAGTGCGGCGTGCAGGTCGGCATGCAGAATGCCGAGAAACAACAGCGCCGGCATGCTGACGTTGAATACCAGCGCCGACGCGGTGTGGATGAAGTTGTCGTTGATCCAATCGATGCGCTTGAGCAGCACACCGAGAAACAGCATGGCAAACACCGGCGCGGTGATGTTCAGGGTTTCGAGGAAGATAGCCAGCATGCCGGGGAGCCTTGGAAGTGAGCGTCATCAGGACGCTAATGATAAGCCACTAGACCCTCTTGAAAATCAAAAGATCGCAGCCTGCGGCAGCTCCTACAGGGAAACGCAAATTTCAATGTAGGAGCTGCCGCAGGCTGCGATCTTTTTCCCGGACAACGCGGGCTCAGGTAATCGGCGCCGGGTTGAACAATGTGATGTCGTTATGCAGCTTGTGCTTCTCCGCCCATGTCTGCTGCTTGCCGCTCGCCACATCCAGATAGAAGTGAAACAACTCCCAACCGAGTTCTTCAATCGTCGCACGCCCGGTCGCGATCCGTCCGGCATCGATGTCGATCAAGTCCGGCCAGCGCTGCGCCAGCTCAGTGCGGGTCGACACCTTGACCACCGGCGCCATCGCCAGACCATACGGCGTACCACGCCCGGTAGTGAACACATGCAGGTTCATCCCCGCCGCCAACTGCAACGTGCCGCAGACAAAATCACTCGCCGGCGTGGCGCAGAAGATCAAACCCTTCTGCTTGAAACGCTCACCCGGGCCGAGCACGCCATTGATCGCGCTGCTGCCGGATTTGACGATTGAGCCCAGCGATTTCTCGACAATGTTCGACAAGCCACCCTTCTTGTTGCCCGGCGTGGTGTTGGCGCTGCGATCCGCCTCACCCTTGGCCAGGTAACGGTCGTACCAGTCCATCTCGCGCACCAGTTCCTTGGCGACGGTCTCGGTTTGCGCGCGGGAGGTCAGCAGATAAATCGCGTCGCGCACTTCAGTGACTTCGGAAAACATCACCGTCGCTCCGGCGCGCAGCAGCAAGTCCGAGGCATAACCGAGCGCCGGGTTGGCGGTGATTCCGGAGAACGCATCGCTGCCGCCGCACTGCATGCCCAGAATCAGCTCGGATGCCGGCACGGTTTCGCGGCGGCGCTGGTCGAGTTTCTTCAGGCGGACTTCGGCCAGCGCCATGATCTGCTCGATCATTTCGCTGAAACCGTGACTGGAGTCCTGCAAGCGATACAACCATGGATCACTGAGATCCACCGACGCATCGTCCTCGTGCATCACCTGCCCGGCCTGCAATTTCTCGCAGCCCAGACTGATCACCAGCGCTTCGCCCCCCAGGTTCGGGTTGCGCGCCAGATTGCGCACGGTGCGGATCGGGATGTAGGCGTCGGTGGCGGTGATCGCCACGCCGCAACCGTAACTGTGCGTCAGCGCCACCACGTCATCGACGTGTGGATACTTCGGCAGCAGCTCATCCTTGATCCGTTTTACCGCATGGTCCAACACCCCGGTAACGCACTGCACGGTGGTGGTGATCCCGAGGATGTTGCGCGTGCCGACGGTGCCGTCGGCGTTGCGATAACCCTCGAATGTGAAGCCTTCAAGCGGGGCCTGCGCGGCCGGCACTTCGGTGGACAGCGGCAAACTGTCCAGCGGCGGCGCGGTCGGCATGCGCAGTTGATCTTCCTTGACCCAACTGCCACGGGGAATCGGCTGCAACGCGTAGCCGATGGTCTGCCCGTAACGAATCACCTGGCCGCCCTCGGGAATATCCTCGAGGGTGACTTTGTGGCTCTGCGGCACGAAGTCCACGGTCACCAGGCCATCCGGGAATTCGGTACCCGCAGGCACGCCCTGGTCGTTGACCACGATCACTACATTGTCCCGCTCGTGCAGGCGGATGTAGCGCGGCGAGTCGGAATGTTCAATCAACTGCATGACGCCGCTCCTCAGGAATGCGCTTGAGACAATTTGCCGGTGACTTCAGAACCGCCGTTGGTTGGCGGCTCTTTGAGTACCACACGTTTGATCGGACCAACGATCACCAGGTAGCTGAACACCGCCACCAGCGCGTTGGCACCGACGAACACCAGTGCCCATTTGAACGAGCCGGTGGCAATGATGATGTAGCCAATAACGATGGGCGTGGTGATCGACGCGATGTTGCCGAACATGTTGAACAGCCCGCCGCTCAGGCCGGCAATCTGCTTCGGCGAAGTGTCGGACACCACCGCCCAGCCCAGTGCACCGACGCCTTTGCCAAAGAATGCCAAGGCCATGAAACCGACCACCATCCATTCGATGTCCACGTAGTTGCAGGCGACGATGCTACTGCTGACCAACAGGCCGGCGATGATCGGTGCCTTGCGGGCGAAGGTCAGCGAATGACCTTTACGCAGCAGGTAATCGGAAATCACCCCGCCGAGCACACCACCGATAAATCCGCAGATCGCCGGCAAAGAAGCAATGAAACCGGCCTTGAGAATGGTCATGCCACGCTCTTGCACCAGGTACACCGGGAACCAGGTCAGGAAGAAATAGGTAATGCCATTGATGCAGTATTGGCCCAGATACACGCCAAGCATCATGCGATTGGTCAGCAACTGACGAATGTAATCCCACTTCGGACCGTCGGTCTTTTTCCCCTGCTTCAGGTCCATGTCGACCATGCCGCCGTTGTCGGCGATGAACTGCACTTCCGCTTCGTTGGCCATCGGGTGCTGGCGCGGGCTGTGGATAACCTTCAGCCAGATCAGCGAGAAGACAATGCCGAACATCCCCATGACGATGAACACGTGTTCCCAGCCAAAGGTGTAGACGATCCAGCCCATCAACGGCGCGAACAGCACGGTGGCAAAGTATTGCGCCGAGTTGAAGATCGCCGAGGCAGTGCCGCGTTCAGCGGTCGGGAACCAGGCCGCGACAATACGCGCGTTGCCGGGGAAGGATGGCGCCTCGGCCAGACCGACCAGAAAGCGCAGCATGAACAGCGCAACAATCGCCGTGGACATGCCGAACTCACCGACAAAGCCTTGCAGCACGGTGAACAGCGACCAGGTGAAGATGCTCAGCGCATAGACTTTTTTCGAGCCAAACCGGTCGAGCAACCAGCCACCGGGAATTTGCCCGGCGACGTAGGCCCAACCGAATGCGGAGAAGATATAGCCAAGAGTGACCGCGTCGATACCCAGGTCTTTTTGCAGGCTGGAACCGGCGATGGCGATGGTCGCGCGGTCGGCGTAGTTGATCGTGGTCACCAGAAACAGCATGAGCAGGATCAAATAGCGGACGTGAGTCGGCTTGGACGATTGCATGTAGATGTACTCCCACTGATTATTTTTATGCGCGGGTGAATCTTCTTTGGTCTTGCTTTTGTGGGAGCCGGGCTTGCCCGCGATGCAGACACCTCGGTAATTCAGGCATACCGCGGTGATGCTTTCGCTGGCAAGCCAGCTCCCACAGGGATTGTGTTAACTACGATCCGATGTAGCTGGTCTTCACGACGGTGTAGAACTCCTGGGCATAACGGCCTTGCTCACGTGAGCCATAGGATGAACCCTTACGGCCACCGAACGGAACGTGGTAATCGACACCGGCGGTCGGCAGGTTGACCATCACCATCCCGGCTTGCGAGTGACGCTTGAAGTGGTTGGCGTACTTCAGCGACGTGGTGGCGATGCCCGCCGACAGACCGAATTCGGTGTCATTGGCCATGGCCAGCGCGGCGTCGTAATCGGCCACGCGCACGATGTTCGCTACCGGGCCGAAAATCTCTTCGCGGCTGATGCGCATCGATGCTTCGCTGTCGGCAAACAGCGTCGGCGCGAGGAAGTAGCCTTCGGTGTCGCAGGTCACCAGACCGCCACCGCTGACCAGACGCGCACCTTCGGACTGGCCGATGTCGATGTATTTCATATCCTGTTCAAGCTGCGCCTGCGAAACCACCGGGCCGATATCGGTGCCGGATTTCAGCGCGTGACCGACCTTGATCGACTTCATGCGCTCGGCCATCGCCTCGACGAATTTGTCGTGGATGCCGGCAGTAACGATCAAGCGGCTCGACGCGGTGCAACGCTGACCGGTGGAGTAGAACGCGCTCTGCACCGACAATTCGACCGCTTGCTTGAGGTCGGCGTCGTCGAGAATGATCTGCGGGTTCTTGCCGCCCATTTCCAGCTGCACTTTGGCCTGCCGCGACACGCAGTTGATCGCGATCTGCCGACCGACGCCAACAGAGCCGGTGAAGCTGATGCCATCGACTTTCGGGCTGTTGACCAGCGCTTCGCCAACCACACGACCGCTGCCCATCACCAGGTTGAACACGCCGGCCGGGAAGCCTGCGCGGGAGATGATTTCCGCCAGTGCCCAGGCGCAACCCGGCACCAGATCGGCAGGTTTCAACACCACGCAGTTGCCATAGGCCAGGGCCGGGGCGATTTTCCACGCCGGAATGGCAATCGGGAAATTCCACGGGGTGATCAGACCGACCACGCCCAGCGCTTCGCGGGTGACTTCGACGTTGACGCCCGGACGCACCGACGGCACGTAGTCGCCAGACAGACGCAGGCATTCACCGGCGAAGAACTTGAAAATGTTGCCAGCGCGAGTCACTTCGCCGATGGCTTCGGGCAGAGTCTTGCCTTCTTCACGGGCCAGCAAAGTGCCGAGTTCTTCGCGACGAGCGAGGATTTCAGTGCCGACTTTGTCCAGCGAATCGTGACGCGCCTGAATGCCCGAAGTCGACCACGCCGGGAACGCGGCACGGGCGGCGTCGATGGCGCTGTTGACCTGAGACAGATCGGCCTTGGCGTAGTCGCCAATGGTGTCGCTCAACTCGGACGGGTTGATGTTGGCCGAGTAATCGGCACCGGCAACCCATTCGCCGTTGATGTAGTTGTCGTAACGCTTTGCATCAGTCACTGAAATTCTCCTCTCTACGCAAAAGCCGCTGATCGCTCAGCGGCCTCGGTTGGCTCGGGTGTTATTGCGCACCTTGTTTGTCGATCAGCGCGGCGAGCATTTCGTACTCTTCGCCGGTCAGGTCGGTCAGCGGCGCCCGCACCGGGCCTGCGTCATAGCCGGCGATTTTTGCGCCTGCCTTGACGATGCTCACGGCGTAACCGGATTTGCGGTTGCGGATGTCGAGGTACGGCAGGAAGAAGTCGTCGATGATCTTGCCAACGGTGGCGTGATCTTCACGGGCAATGGCGTGGTAGAAATCCATCGCGGTTTTCGGGATGAAGTTGAACACCGCCGACGAATAAACCGGTACGCCCAGCGCTTTGTAGGCGGCGGCGTAGACTTCGGCGGTCGGCAAACCACCCAGGTAGCTGAAGCGATCGCCGAGGCGACGGCGGATCGACACCATCAGTTCGATATCGCCCAGACCGTCCTTGTAACCGATCAGGTTCGGGCAGCGTTCGGCCAGACGTTCCAGCAGCGGCGCGGTCAGGCGGCAGACGTTGCGGTTGTAAACCACCACACCGATTTTCACCGATTTGCACACGGCTTCAACGTGGGCGGCAACCCCGTCCTGGCTGGCTTCGGTCAGGTAGTGCGGCAGCAGCAACAGGCCTTTGGCGCCCAGACGTTCGGCTTCCTGAGCGTACTCGATGGCCTGGCGGGTCGAACCACCGACACCGGCCAGAATCGGCACGCTGGTTTCGCAGGTGTCGACGGCAGTCTTGATGATTTCCGAATATTCGCTGGCTGCGAGGGAGAAGAACTCACCGGTACCACCAGCGGCGAACAAGGCCGAAGCGCCGTACGGAGCCAGCCACTCAAGGCGCTTGATGTAGCCAGCGCGGTTGAAATCGCCCTGGGCATTGAAATCTGTCACCGGGAACGACAGCAGACCGGAAGAGAGGATGGACTTCAGTTCTTGTGGATTCATTTTTCGAACACCCTGGGTAGCAACATATTGTGAGTTTTTTATGGTCCGGCCAGCGCCGAAGTTGTAGGTCATCGTACAACTTAAAAGATAACCGTCAACTGCATTTCATCGCTGGCAGGCACTTTTTGTCGGACAAGATTGTTCCTTGACGTAGGAAAGTTCTCGGCTAAGCTCGATTTAACTGTATATACATACAGCTAAATAAGAATCCACCGACGACATATCAAGGAGAAAGAAATGTCCGGACTACAAACAAAACCCCAGGAACAACCATCCCCGGTCATAGCGCGTTTCGATGATCTGTTCACCGAAAAAGGCATCGTCTTCAATGCCGACAATCCGCATCTGGTGCTGCACATCGCCGATGCCCACAGCGATGTCGAACCCGTCACCGCCCTCCCCGGCAAAGCCTTGAAAGGCAAGCCGCAGTTGCGGTTCGAAGGTGGCGAACACACCGCGATAGGCGATAACACGCTGCTGCGCTTCGTCGAAAACGCCGAACCGGTGCTCGCGCAAAATGTGCAATTGCACCTGCCCAACGGTCTTGCGCCGACCTATGGGCAAGTGCTGGCACTGGGCGGGGATTTCTACGGGATCGTTGATCGACCGATCAACGACGGCGCGACGCCGGTCGATCGCCTGCAACGCTTCAACGCCGCGTTTGACTCGCTCGCCGTGCTCCCGGCCTCGAAGGTCGAAGCGACGCAGATTCTGGCGGTCATGCAAAAGGAGATCGACGCGGTCAAACAGGCGATCAAGGACGGCAAACAACCACACGAAGCCTATGACGCGCTCGGAGATACGTTGTCCGAAGAGTGGAACAAAATCACCGGCGGCGGCAGTTTCGTCTCGGCGCTGTTCCCGCTCGGTCGCTATCTGAAACTGGCGGCGAACAACGCCGACCACTTCGGCGAATGGGCAAAACTGGCCTACATCGCCGGCCACACCGCCGCCCTGCAAACCGCAATCGCTGCCCGCGCCACGCAGAACGAGCAACAACTGGAACGGGCTTACGCGATGAATGCGTTTGCCGATCACTACCTCACCGACCTGTTCTCTTCCGGCCACTTGCGGGTGCCGCGCAAAGCAATGGCTGCGGCGGTGACACCGAGCGACCTGGGTTCACTGGTCACCCGCTTCATGCATGACGAGGACAGCAAATTCGGCCTCAAGGTGCGCAATGCCCGGGGCGATCAATGGCGCGCGTTTGGCGACAAGCGCTACTTCGATGCAACCGACGCGGACAATCGTGCGCAGGTCAATCAAGCGGTTCAGGCTTCGGCGGATGAGGTGTTTGCCGCCTATCTCAGCGGCACTCTGCCCGCCCCGTCCACATTTGCGGCGCTGCAACGGACACCCGATCTGAGCGCTGTGCTGACTCTGGCGAACAACTTTTCGCCGCTGTTCCGCGTTGAGGGCGGCAAGGTTCTGCGCCGCAAGGATGTGAACAACCTCAACGACACCGCGACCATTGATAACTGGTGGGGCTGGAGCACTTACTTGTTGCTCAAGGACTACAAGCCAACCGGTAACACCCACTAAGGAGAGTACAGATGACGATCAAATTGAAGCTGGAACTGGCGTCGGGACAGTCGCTGGAAGGTGCGCCGCTGGAGTTGCTGGCGGATGGCAAGGCGATTGCGCGCGGGGTTGTGGATAAGCGCGGGGATGTTGTGTTTGCAGTGCAGCCGGGAAAAGTGGCGTTGGCGGTGCGGGTGGATCGGTCGATATTGCAGAGTTGAACTGACTGGCCCCATCGCGAGCAGGCTCACTCCTACAGGGTTATGTGTTGAGCACAGATCTTGTGCACGACATCAATTACTGTAGGAGTGAGCCTGCTCGCGATAGCGATGTGTCAGTCAATACATTACTCAGCCCCGCTGGGCCTGTGCCTCTTCGTGTGCCTGACGCAGTCGTTCGCGGCTGTTGGTCAGGTGCAAACGCATGGCCGCACGGGCCGCGTCCGAATCCTGACGGGCAATCGCTTCGTAAATCTCTTCGTGCTCACGGCTCAGGCGGCTCATGTAATGCTGCTGATCATCATGCGCCAGACGCGCCGAATTCAACCGTGTCCGCGGAATGATGCTGGTGCCGAGGTGAGTCATGATGTCCGTGAAGTAGCGGTTACCGGTGGACAGCGCGATTTCCAGGTGGAAGGCAAAGTCCGAGGCCACTGCATCACTGGCGTGGGCGGCGCTTTCGTTCAACGCATCCAGCGCAGCGCGCATGGTTGCCAGTTGTTCGGGGCTGCGGCGTTGCGCGGCAAGGCCGGCGGACTCGACTTCGAGGCTGATACGCAACTCCAGAATTGCCAGTACGTCACGCAGGGTGACGACCGTCGCCGGGTCGATACGGAAGCCGCTCGGGCTCGGTGTATCGAGCACAAACGTGCCGATGCCGTGACGGGTTTCGACTTGTCCTGCAGCCTGCAATCGGGAGATGGCTTCGCGCACCACGGTGCGGCTGACACCATGTTCCTGCATGATCGCCGACTCGGTAGGCAGCTTGTCGCCACGCTTGAGCAGGCCATCACGGATCTGCTCGCTCAGCACCGTCACCAGTTCCTGTGCCAGGCTGCGGCGCTTGCGCGGAAGGCGCGGGGTGTCGATCAGGTTTTCCATGGCTCAGGTCTTGTCTCGTGGGTTCGGCTTGGTCCGCATGATAGCGCAAGCGGGTTGTACGATCACTTTCCGTCACACCGCAGAACCTGTGGGAGCGTGGCTTGCCCGCGATGGCGTCAGTTCAGCCGATAAAAATGTCGACTGATCGGGCGCCATCGCTGGCAAGCCAGCTCCCACAAGTTTCGCGTAGCGTTTAAGCGGTCACTGCTTGCTCCACCAGGTGCCCGCTGTCGATCCGCACGTGCCGTGGGTGGAAGCGTTTCAGGCTGCTGCGGTGGCCGACGCTGACGATGCTCACGCCCGGCAACTGATCGATCAGCGCCTGATACAACGTCGCCTCATCTTCTTCATCCATCGCCGAAGTGGCTTCGTCCATGTACAGCCAGTGCGGTGCATAAAGCAGTGCGCGGGCGAAGGCCAGACGTTGTTGCTCACCCGGCGACAACATGCGCTGCCAGTGATTGGCCTCGTCCAGTCGTGCGACCAGATGCGGCAAACGGCAGGTCTCCAGCACTTGCACGTAACGCTCCGGCGCGTAGGTATCGCCCGGTTGTGGATAACTCAGCGCCTCACGCAGGGTGCCAATCGGCAAATACGGTTTTTGCGGCAGGAACAGATAACGCGCAGCCGGCAAGCGGATATTGCCGTGACCCCGTGGCCACAAATGCCCCATCGCTCGCAGCAACGTGGACTTGCCGCTGCCGGAACGGCCGCTGAGCATCACCCGGTCGCCCTCTTCCACCGTCATGTCGGCGCTGGTCAGCAAGTGACGACCGTCGGCCAGATCCAGACCGAGGTTATGCACCTTCAATTCGCTGCCCTGATTCTGCACATCGATGGCCGGCGTGCGTTCTTCGTTGTCGCGCATGGCCTGATGGAAACTCAGCAGACGATCACACGTAGCGCGCCAGGAAGCGAGGCTCTGGTACGCGCTGATGAACCAGCTGAAACTTTCCTGAACGTTGCCGAATGCCGAGCTGATCTGCATCAGTTCACCGAGTTCGATCTTGCCGGCGAGGTAACGCGGCGACGCAACAATGAACGGGAAAATGATCGCAGCCTGGCTGTAACCGGCAGTGAAGAATGTCAGGCGCTTGGACACTTTCATGATGTCCCAGAAGTTATGCCAGACATTGCCGAAACGGCTGCTCAAGCGACGGTTTTCGTTTGGCTCGCCGTTGTACAGCGCAATGCTTTCGGCGTTCTCGCGAATACGCACCATGGAGAAACGCAGGTCGGCTTCGAAGCGTTGTTGTTGGTTGTTCAGGCCAATCAAACGACGACCGATCAAATGCGTCAGCCAACTGCCCACCACCGCGTAAACCAGCACGCACCAGAACATGTAGCCGGGAATGGTGATGCCAAAGACTTCGATGCTGCCCGACACGCCCCACAGAATGATCGAGAACGACACCAGGCTGACGATATTGCGCAGCAGGCCAATGCCCAGTTCGAGGGTGTTGGAGGTGAAGTTGTTGAGGTCTTCGGAAATCCGCTGGTCCGGGTTATCGGTGTAACCGCCCTGCTCCAGCTGATAGTAGTTTTTATCGGCGAGCCAACGGGCGAAGTGCTTCTCCGTCAGCCACGCTCGCCAGCGAATCGTCAGCATCTGGGTCAGATACAGCCTGTACACCGCGCCGACAATCGCCACCGCCGCAATCGCGCAGAAATACAGAATCAGCTGCCAGAACGCGGCTTCATCCTTCTTCTGCAAAGCGTTGTAGAAATTCTTGTACCAGGTGTTGAACCACACCGAGATGCCCACGCTGAGCAGCGAAAGCGCTATCACCGCAATCAGCAGCGTCCAGGCCTTGGCCTTCTCTTCACTGCGCCAGTAAGGCGTGATGATTGCCCACACCTTACGAAAAAACTGGCCGCGCACAGCATCGTTGACCGCGGAATATTCAGCGTTCTGATTCATGGAAAAGGCTCGATAAAGAAAAGAACAGACACGCACCGATCATAGTTGATCGGTGCGATTTATCGCGAGGGCTGGCGATAGTCGTTCAGCGCAGGTTCAGCGACGAACCGGGCGCTTCTGCAGTTTGCGCTGCAGGGTGCGGCGGTGCATGCCGAGGGCGCGGGCAGTGGCGGAGATGTTGCCCTCGTGCTCGGTCAGCACGCGCTGGATGTGCTCCCATTGCAGGCGATCGACCGACATCGGGTTTTCCGGCACCAGGCTGTCGAGGTCGGCGTGCTCGGACAGCAGCGCGGCCAGCACGTCGTCGGCATCCGCCGGTTTGCACAGGTAGTTGCAGGCGCCGCGCTTGATCGCTTCGACCGCAGTGGCAATGCTCGAATAACCGGTGAGGATCACCACGCGCATTTCCGGGTCCAGTTCCAGCAGTTTGGGCAGCAGCACCAGACCGGAGTCGCCGTCCATTTTCAGGTCCAGCGCGGCGTAGTCAGGCAGATCGGCCTGGGCGATGGCCAGGCCTTCTTCGGCGGAACCGGCGGTGCTGACGCGAAAACCACGGCGCGCCATGGCACGGGCCATCACGCGGGTGAAAGTTGCGTCATCGTCGACCAGCAGCAAATGCGGCAGTTCTTCGCCTTCGACTTGGATTTCGTCACTCATGTTGGTCTCCTCGGGCGGCACGGGGCAGGCGCAGCTCGGTGAGCGTGCCGCCTTCCTCATGACTATAGAGTTTCACTGAGCCGCCAGCGCGTGTCACGCTGGCCTTGCTCAAAAACAGGCCCAGGCCGAAACCTTTGCCCTTGGTGGTAAAAAACGGTTTGCCGATCTGTTCGGCGATGGCCAGCGGCACACCAGCGCCGTGGTCACGAATGCTGATGGTCAGGTCTTCGGTGTTCCAGTCCAGCGTCACCTGGAGGTTTTCCGGACAGGCATCGGCGGCATTGTTCAACAGATTGAGCAGCGCCTGCGTCAGGTCCGGTGGCGGCGCCATGCGCGGCACGTCGCCCTGGCCGAGACGCTGAAAACGGTAACTGGCTTCGGGGCGCATCAGGTGCCAGCGGTTCAGCGCCTCATCGAGCCAGTCGGTGACATCCTGCATCTCCACCGCCAGACGCCGGTTGGCCTCAGCGGCACGCACCAATTGCTGCAAGGTCTGTTTGCACAGTTTGACCTGATCCTGCAGCACCTTGAGATCGTCTTGCAGCAGCGGATCGTGATGATCCTGCTGCATTTCGTTGAGCAGCACGCTCATGGTCGCCAGCGGCGTCCCCAATTCATGCGCGGCGCCGGCAGCCTGGGTCGCAACAGCCAGCAGTTGCTGATCGCGCAGGCCTTCTTCGCGGCGAATGGCGCGCAACTCTTCCTGACGACGCAGCTCTTCGGCCATGCGCGCAGCGAAAAACGTGATGACTGCGGCGGCAAGGGCGAAGCTCAGCCACATGCCGTAGATCTGCAAGTTCTCGCGGGCAATCGGGAAGGTTTCCAGCGGAAACGGATAGAACCGCGCCAGCAGCAAGGTATATAGCGCCAGCGCAATGCCGGACAGAATCACCGAATAACGCCACGGCAACGTCACCGCTGCGATGGTCAATGGCACCAGATAATAGGAAACGAACGGGTTGGTCGAACCGCCCGAGAAATACAGCAGGGCACTGTGGATAAACAGGTCGCAGGCCAGTTGCAGCGCGTATTCAAGCTCGGTGACCGGCCACGAAGTGCGCAGGCGCACGGCGGTGAACACGCACAACAGCGTCGAGCAACCGAGGGTCATCGCCAGTTGCACCCACGGCAATGGCAGCAGTTCGAGCCAGTAGGCAATACCTACGGACCCGGCCTGCGCGGCGAGCACCAAAGTGCGGATGAAAGTCAGCCGCCAGAGGTTCTGGCGAGTGGCGGAAGTCAGTTGTACGGGGGCGAGCATGAGCTCTCCTGATGAGCGCTCCAGGCGAATCGCACGGAGTATAACCAAGGCGCGGGCTTGAGAGTCGAAAGTGCGGCAAACGACCACATGGCAGAAAGGTTATTTGAGGCTATAAGGCCCCATCGCCAGCAGGCTGGCTCCCACAGGATGTGCATTGCCGGATTTCAAGTCAGGCAGAATCATTCAATAAGTGCATGGCCAGTGTGGGAGCCAGCCTGCTGGCGATTGGCTGCATAGCAGCCCCAACTATCTGTATAGAAGTTGTAACTGGGCGAACCGGATCATAAAAGCTAGAGTCTGATGGTTTCACGCAGGCCCCCGAACCATCACCTGCGCCCCCATCAAGGAGCTTTCATGCACACATTTCGCCGCAGCGCCGCCCTTCTCGCCCTGACCGTCGGCACCGTTGCGGCTAAATGTGTGCATGAAAGCTCCTTGATGGGGGCGCAGGTGATGGT
>NZ_JBIUXX010000085.1:0-18338 GCF_044744235.1 Pseudomonas sp. NPDC087346 | reverse complement strand
CACTCGAAACTGGGATATCTGCCACCGACCGTTTACGAACGGACGATGGTATCGGAACCACCTATCGAGGTGTCTGGAATTAGTTGACCACTACATATTGCGAACGCGCGCCCCACTTACACCAGGTCATTGTGATGCGGCGGTGTCATTGGATAACAGGTGTTCCAATGCATTGAATTCGGCACTGGTGGCCGTCTACACGTTTTAGGGAGGGATGTTACGTCTGGCAATTGGCATTCATGGTGAGTGTAATGTTTGATAAAGGCGCTCAAGTGCGTTTAGCCGCTTCGGCCTACCTGCTCACCACCCGCCTAATGTTAAAAAAATTAATGGGGGGGCGCCTAAAATTCATTTTGGCTGCCCCCCCTCCCGTTATTGATCTCAATAGCGGCTGTTCACTCGGATTCGAAGCACAGGCGTTCTCAGTCTTTTTAAGCCTTCTTCGGGCAAGGCCACTAGGCCGATTCACGTTATGCGCCGCCAATCCCCCAACGATAATGTTCTATTTAGTGTCTTGGTCCTGCTTCAGAACCTGTTCACGATGCTGCAGATAGGCAAGTTTTAGCGCGCACTGGTCGGCGTCTGCGGCAAGAGCGGCAAGATCTGCTGCAACCGCTGGATGAAGCTCGGCGGTGTAGGCACCATTGCCCAAGACGCCGGAGGGGGATTCGGCTGACACCCCACCGCCACATACCGGGCGGACAACCCGGACTGACAACCGCTGGCGAGCAGTAGAGAGATCAAGAGTGAGGCGCTGAGCAGTGTTCTGAACATCTTGAATCTCCTTAAAGCGGCGCTGCTCCAGTTGATTGAGCGCTTCGCTCAGCTGGGCATTGCGCTGTTGTTCCTGAGCGATAGCTTCGCTGGTGACCCTCGAACGCTCCGCCTCGTCCTGTGCTACTTGAGCCCTGATACTGGCGATTTCGGCGTTGTACCGATTAGCCTGCCATTGCCAGGCCACAAAAGCGCCTAAACAGAGAAGTGCCAATGCCAAGAAGCCATGGCGTAGTACGCCCAACATGTTCATTTCAAAACCGACAGCGCTAAATTGTAAAAAACCAACCTCTCACTGTACCCATTGAGGCCGCCATTGATCCGACGGGTAATGGTTTCGAATGCGTCCTCGTCCGCCAACCGGTTCAACCCTCGGCTATGCCAAAACCAGGCCGCCGAAAGAGAGGCATATTCGGGTTGCTCCAGCCACTCTGGGTGATTGACCAGATCCAACTCCAACGCATCACCGCATTGACGATAGTTACTTAAACCCGTGATCTGAAAAAGTCCGCGTCCGCAATAACGCTGCCCGTCCCCATCCGCCTCAGGCGTATTACCAAGACGCTTGGCAAGTGCACCGGTGTCATACTTTGCAAGGTAGGCCTGGCTGCCAAGCTCACGCAAATAACGGAGTTCACCTGACTCATGGCCGAGTTGGGCGATAAACGCGGCGACACGTTTTTGGTTATTAATCTGGTATTTACCCATCGCTTTATTTAGCATTGGGGCAAACAGGCTAGCTGCCGGCCCGGAGCGAGGAAGAATAGTCGAGAGTTGGAGCGCTGTGATTATCATGTCTCAATACCCTTAAGTTTATGCATCGCGTACAGTCGAAGACCAATACGTCGCCAAAAGCGCTTCGAAGCACAGTTAAACTGGCAGTTTCCCATCAACTGACATCACGCGCCGTTAATGATTTGCCAACCAAAAAACCTGAAAAAAACATTGAGCAAAGACTATAAATACCTGCCCCCCCCGAAGGGCTCCATGTACTGACGAACCAAACCTTTAACAGCTGAGTCGCCCGCAACACTTCTACGCGAGAGCGACCCAACCTGCCCGACAACCGTTTTCACCCACCACACACCTACTCTCTCAGCCCCCATTGATGTCAAAAAAAACACCCTGAGCATTGCAACTCACGACTGCACTAATTAGGCTTACTCGCACCACTCCAGCTCCCATAATTCGAACACCCGAACTCTACGAGTTTTAAATACTCTTCAAATCCGAAACTCACCGACACCACTGTAATTGCGACGAGCACATAAATATGCCACTGTCGGCTTTTATTGGGCTTTTGACTTATCATCAACATAATCTCCTATTCCACTCGAAAAAATATTTATCTGTACATAAAATTCGCACCGACTACCTGCCAACCAAACAACCCCATGATGATTCCTGAAGCATCTGGCGGAAGACCGAGCAATCGACAACTCCCCCCGACACATGCCGCTCCGACTTCCTGAAAACTGTCCCGCCAACAAGAATAGGCTACTTACCCCTCACTTGCGCATCAAGTGATAAAACAAACAATCGTTTGGCAGCCCTATAAGTCAAGCAGAGGCAGCACGCGCCAACAACTTCACACTAAACCTTCGTTTTACTCTCGACCACCGTATTTATAGCTGCGTTTCTTTATAGTGCAAAGGTATAGTCTGAAATTGGATCATGACAGATGCCACTTTTAATTAGGCAACGCCGATTAACAAACCAGACCACTGGTGATGGTGCTTTTCAACTCAGTTATCGGGAAGCAAACGATCGACACGCAAGGTCAAGTATTTCCAGGCACGCGCGGTGGCCGCCCTCGCCTACCTACGCTTATCGCGGCTGGTCAATTTTTTTTTGGGGGGGGGAACCAGTCCGGCCCATGTCGGGGTTGGGGCGGATCGCGTGAACAGCGATGTCATCTGGAGTGCGGCCCTCAAGGCAAGCCGGAATACAGCTTTCCAAGCGTGAGCTGATTTTCAGCATCGTCAAATCCTACGGCTTGTGCGCCACGTTTAGCGAAAGAGACCTCCGTCGAGTGCCTTTAAAAAGCCCATCAGAGTTCGCGCGAAGAAACTGTAGTTTTTTAGCCGTGGGGATCGGCACGACCAGGATAATAATCAGTCGTACGACTTTTCTGGTTTTTACCTGCGCCGCCAGCAGGGTAATGAAGACCTTGCATTCGTGCTGACCATGGTGGCGGAGCTCGACATGACAAGTGCACGCGCGGAGACGCAGAGAATCGATAACATTTTATTCTAGACTGCCAGCCTCGCCCTTTATTACATCAACTGGTAATAGATTTATCAATCATGGAGGTGGAATCAGCCGCTCTGCTGCGCCCTGGCAGACCACGCCCAAAAACTATCGCGTCGAACACTGAAAAAACCGCCAGTCCAATTTCAGACTTCGCCTTGAAATCATTTTTTCTTTATGGCGAACTGCTCGACTTCGTCACTGGGTGGCGCATGCTGCTTGTCTGCAGTGGCGACGAGAAGGAATCAATGAAGAGCAAGATTTGCAGAAAGGCACACAAATCTAGCTCTATTAAAAGGAATTGCCATGATCAATACCCGCCTCCAAAAGCTTCAACACCATGGAGAGGAACGCTCTAATAATTCAACTCAACGCTTACGCCTCTGGATAAGAGAAAATGGAGTACGAAAATCCGCAAATAAAGGTGAAAAAATATTCAGCACCAACAAAAGATCCGTAATCTGGATCGAGAGCGGCGCTTGGCAGATGCTTATTGGCACGCATAAAACAATGAATATAATTTATACAGGAGGCATTACATGGCTTGACAACTCACCCTCCAAAAACGCCAAGGAAACAATTCAATACAACATCATTGAGCGCACTACTTACTATGAACTCCATATCAACCAAGTCGCTCTTGCCGCGCTTCCCTGCCAAGTATTCGACAGTCTGTTCGACCTGGTAAGCCGACACTCGAGAGACCTGTCAAATAAATGGTTATTCCAGTGCACCAGTGACAGTTACCAGAAAATAAAGGCGTCCTTGGAGTGGATTAATTCGCTACCGTGCAGCATCAAATCCGAGCTCACACTGATATTTCTCATCAATGCGACAACTGGAGTTTCCAGATCGCATGCTCTGGCCATTATAAAATCACTCAAGGAAGGGGATTACATCGAAGTTTACCAAGGGTGCCTTGTTCGTATTTTAAAAAAACTCCCTTGCTCGTATTGAGTTTATTATCATTGACTATTCGCTTTACGCGCGTCTACTGACATTCGATATTTCTCTCCATCATCGATGACCTCTGGACGGTAGCGCTCGACTTCGTGGCCTGGGAGCTCTCTCCTACTAGTGTGGTATCTCACAAATAAGGTTCCTCATGCCTGCGGGGTCATTACCTCACGGGCTCGCTGCATCTTGTTCAAAATATTTTTCCCCTTGGGGTTCCAAACGCAGCGAGTCGATCGCACATTTTGCAGTGTGAGGAACGTGGTGATCGAGCTTTCCAGTGCGCGAACCGAACTGAAACTGCCGTCACGCAGGCACACCGTGATATCGCGAAATCAGCGTTCAACCATGTTCATCCACGAACTGGAGGTTGGAGTGAAATGCAGTGGAAGCGTTTGTATTTCTCAAACCACACCTCACCTTTAGATGCTTGTGCGTGGCATAGTTGTCGACGATCAAATGCAGCTGAAGATAGCCCAGCGCGGTGAGTCAGGTTACAGTGCTATGGAGGACATAATCGTGCGACTACATGCCCGATATGCCCGATTCCCAAAGGCAGCCCTGACTGGGGGCACTCAAGGGCCTGAACCTAGCTTTCAGGTTCTTCACGAATCCCGGGGAAAACAGAAACAAGAACCTCGATTTGATTGATGATGTTCGTGCGAGCAAACACATCTAACAGACCGGCGCTCTTATGCGCGATATTAATACTTTCCTTCCTTTTGGGGAGGGCTTTTCTGTCGTCACGATCAAGCCTGATGGCGATGCGCTACAAATCGACCTGATCCCCACTCCACCCGATTCCCTTCCTGCGGTGACTGCGAAAAAATCTGTTCAACTACACATGAGTATTGCGAGCGCGTAGTTCGAGATCTGCCCATTCTAGGCCGGGCCGTGCGCCTCAGCGTTTTGCTCAGGTGGGTTGGCTGTCGTGACTGTGGTAAACGCATGGAGGCACGTCAGTTGGCTGGACCGCTATGCCCGCATGACACGCCGCTTGGCCGAGCCGTTGTTCACGCCTGCGAGCGCCTTCCCACGCTGCACGTGGCCAGATGTTTGGGCTGCATTGGGACACCGCTCGATTACTGGGGCGTCGAGCACTACGGCGCTGAGCGCTCTGCCGAAGGCGCAACCACGTCGCCTGGTGATGGACGAATTCGCGCGATTCAAAGCCCATCGTTACGCCAGCGTGGTACTGGACGCCGATACACGACGTGTTCTGTGGATTGGCGAAGGCCGCAGCCGTGCGGCGGTCAGGCCATTTGTCGAAGAAGTGGGGCCAGAGAGGGTGCGCTCGAATCGAAGCGGTGGCGATGGACATGAACACTGCTTTTGACTTGGAGGTTCGCCAGCACTACCCAAAAGCGCACGTGGTCTATGACCTGTTCCAGGTCGTGGCCAAATATGGCCCAGAAGTAATCGATCGGGTTCGTGTCGACGAAGCCAATCGGCTGCGTCATGACAGGCCGGCTCGCAAGTTTATCAAGCAATCGCGATGGCTGTTGCTGCGTAACCCGCAGAATCTGAAAACACCGGCTCAACAGGTCAGCCTGGAGGATCTGCTGGCGGCCAATCAATCATTGATAACTGTCTATTTAATGAAGGCGGAACTCAAAACTCTCTGGACGCCGAGTACCGTCAGGGACTGGAGGTCAGCCTGGGAGCCATGGCTGCGCCACGCTCATGAAAGCGAGATCCCTGCTTTGATCCAGCTCGCCAAACGGCTAAAGGGTTACTGGCGGGGCATCGTGATGCCGGGTTCGCTGGCCAAGGCACACCGGCCAGTTGGAGGGAATAAACAATCGAATAAAGGTCATCAAGCGGATGGTGTACGGTTACCGGGATAGCGGGTTCTTCTTCATGAAGATCAAGAGCGTCGTTCCCGGTAATCTGTGAAGAACCAATTAAAAGGGGGATGAGGTCATGCCGGGTCTATGCTCCTCGCCTAGTCCAATGATACTCCCACAGCACATCCTGACGCCCTTTTCCTGCTGCTTCCAGAGCAATTCAGCCTTAACGGCTTGCATGCCGCACCGCTGCCGACAAATGAGGGATTCGCCTACAGACATCGCTTGTCTGGCGATCCAGATTTATTGTGCGCGTCTGCTTTTGAGCGCTGTCGACACGAATGAAAGACAGCGTCACGAATGGCGCTCAAGCAGACCCGCGCCACGCGATGAAGGTGAGCATGACGGATATTGCATCGAGCAACTGCGCAGTAACTCACCGCATACCGAAATGGCTCCATTTAATTGGAACGACGAAAGACACACATTAAAATACGTATGGTCGCCACTTGTTCAGGCCCTTGCGGGCCGAACGAACAGGAGGATGCACTTCCTTGAAGAGGTCGTAATGAGCCGAGTAAAAATAGTTGAGCCCCATGCTGATGGTGGACACACGACAGATGCGAAACGGATTACTCACGTGGAGTGCTGCCCCCCCCCGACTCAGGTTTGCGGGCAGGCATTGAGGCGCATGCTTTTGTTAACACATTCACCTCTAATCGAGCCTCTTGTATAACTCTTGGTCCGGTTTCTTCGGACGTTTTCAACGCGTGTATACCCTGAAATTTTAGGTTGCTCTTTGACGCTGTCTCCACGCAGAAGGATCAAGCCGATGCTTAGCGATAAGGTTCGGGGAGTTGATAGCCAGATTGAACATAAATATTTGAGCGCGCGCGTCTCAGTCAGTGAGACGAGTTATCCCGCTGCACTTTGCAATGCACTTTCAGATTTAGACTGGTTCGAAGCGGCCGATGCGCTTGTTCTGCTCAACGCCATGGTGGGAAGAAAGCGTGCGGGGTCACAGCCTAAACCGCTGTTACGGTTCTAGCTGAGCGGCTGCTTTGATGGATATCAGCCGCAGCATGCCCTGATGCAGCCTAGGGGCGTGGAAGTCAGCGCAGGCTGCGCATCATGCCCCCCTCAGGAAGCCTTCTACTCCAGCACTGAAATCGCTGTATCGGATTTGATCACTCGCATGTTTTTTGCAGTCAGAAAACTGAAGGCGCCCGACAAGGCGTTGAGCAAGGCGCGACGTCTGAATAAGTGGACCGGTACGGTGTGCAGTTTGCCGTCAGGATCTATATGGCTGTGCAACGGCTACAACACTTTTCGCCATTGATGCACAGGTGCGCTTACCGCGCTGTGGCCCCTGCCGAAGGCTTACATTTCCGTCCTCTCACACACCAACACCAACCTACCTGCAGCGCAACGGCATTACATAAGTGCGCCTCCAACGTATGCGCCCGGCCAAGTCATCTACCCAACCCCGCAAAGCCGGGACATGGTGTGCACTTAAATTTAGGTGGGCACCAGTTCTAGCCTTTTAAGCGGGTATTTCATGCAGCCAACACGCCGTTCGTATTCCAAATCCTTCAAAGCCCAGGTCATTCAAGAGTGTGCCCAACCCGGCGCATCGATTGCCAGCATCGCCCTCAGCCATAGCCTTAACGCAAATCTCGTTCACAAATGGATTCGGGTGCAAGCGCAGAAAAGCACGGCGCTTCAACCTGCATTCATTCCATTGCCTATGCAAACAACAGCGCACCGATCTTCATCGAATATCAGCGTTGAGATTCTGCACCCACGCGGCACCGTCAAAGTGAACTGGCCAACCGATAGCGCTGCTGCCTGCGCCGCTTTCCTTCGAGACCTGTTGCGATGATCCGCATCGACGCCATCTGGCTCGCCACCGAGCCCATGGATATGCGCGCCGGCACTGAAACGGCGCTGGCGAGGGTGGTCGCTGTATTCGGTGCGGCGAAGCCGCACTGCGCTTATCTGTTTGCCAATCGCCGCGCCACTCGGATGAAAGTGCTGGTTCACGATGGGATTGGGGTTTGGCTGGCGGCACGTCGCTTGAACCAGGGCAAGTTTCACTGGCCAAGCTTCGACAAGGCAGCGAAATGCAGTTGGATACCGAACAACTTCAGGCCTTGGTGCTCGGTCTACCTTGGCAACGTGTTGGCGCTGGCGGTGCAATCACGCTGCTTTAAAAACTGTAATTAGCGTCTTGGCTGGCTGTCGCCAGTGGCCTGCTTTGGTAAAATCCACGGCATGACTTCCTCGCCCAATCTCGATCAAATGACTCCCGACCAACTGCGTGCATTCGCTGCGCAGTTGCTGTCGCAAGTCGAGACCATGGGCAAAACAGTTGAAACCATGGGCAAGAAGATCAACCGCGATCAAACGGTGATCGAGAAGCTGACCCACGAGATCGCACAGCTCAAGCGTTTGAAGTTTGCCAAGCGCAGTGAGCTGATGAATCCTGAGCAGGCCAGCCTGCTGGATGACCTGATCGATACCGATATTGCGGCGATTGAGGCCGAGCTTCAGGCGTTGCAAATAGCACCAGCGGCGACCGAGAAAAAGCAAAAGCCCAAGCGCACGGCATTGCCGGCAGAATTCCCGCGCACGTTGATCCATCACGAACCGGACAACACCCACTGCCCATGCGGTTGCGCACTCAAGCGTATCGGTGAAGATGTCAGCGAAAAGCTGGACTACACGCCGGGCGTATTTACCGTTGAGCGCCATGTTCGTGGCAAGTGGGTTTGCGATGACTGCGAAACGCTGATCCAGGCGCCCGTGCCGGCGCAGGTCATCGACAAAGGCATCCCGACTGCCGGGCTACTTGCCCACGTCATGATCGCGAAGTTTGCTGATCATCTGCCGCTTTACCGTCAGGAAACGATCTTTGGTCGTGCCGGCTTGGCGATTCCACGCTCAACGTTGGCTCAATGGGTGGGCGTTACGGGCGTGCAATTGCAGCCCCTGGTCGATGCCCTGCGTGACGTAGTGATCGGGCAGCAGGTCGTGCACGCGGATGAAACACCGGTGCAGATGCTTGCTCCGGGTTCGAAGAAAACCCACCGTTCTTATGTTTGGGCGTACGCCACCAGCCAGTTCTGCGAAACAGCCGCTGTCGTCTATGACTTCAGCCCCAGCCGCGCCGGTGAGCATGCTCGCAACTTCCTGCAAGACTGGAAAGGTAAGCTGGTCTGCGACGATTTTGGCGGTTACAAGGCCAGCTTCGAACTCGGTGTGACCGAGATCGGCTGCATGGCTCATGCCCGGCGTAAGTTTTTCGAATTGCACGCCACTAACAAAAGCCAGATCGCCGAGCAGGCCCTGCGCTACATCCAGTTGCTGTATGAAATCGAGAGCGAAGTGCGCGATCTGGAGCCGGATTTACGGTGCCGAATACGCCAAGAAAAAGCCGCACCGGTGATGAATAGGCTGAATGTCTGGATGATTGCCCAGCGTGAACTTGTGCCCGAAGGTTCGGCCATCAGCAGAGCACTCGATTACAGCCTCAAACGCTGGGCAGCGCTGTCGCGCTACCTCAATGACGGGGCCGTACCCATTGACAACAACTGGGCGGAGGTGCGACACGAAGTCGCTTACAGAAGTTGTTCCTCTCTGAGGGAACCACCCGTGTCACCGGGTGAATCTAGAAGGCTGAATCAAGAGCGCCTTCGACAACGTGACGGGCACCGCAAGGTGCGGGGTACTAATCGTGAGAGGCGTACTCTTCTGGCAGCCATGGCCGGACAAGGGCTAGATAGTCGGTATGGTGAACACATGTGAACCTGCGTAAAGATCGTTAAGTTGAACGAGCGGAAATGGCTTATACGCTCGAACCAAAAGGTAGCGGAGGTGGGAACAGCGTTTTTCTGCACGCGCGTTCGTGACCCACATGCCTCCCGGTCGATAGCAGGCGCCTAACCCGACGTACTTCAGTAAGCGGAACGTGGAAATCCCGTATCGCTCCCCTCGGGGACAGCCGGTTGCAAAAACGGCCCATGGCGGTGCGGGCGAAGGAACGAGGAAAAAGCGAACGCCATCCTGTAACGGGTTGGATAGAAGTTGAAACATCACTTCACGCGAAAGTGGGCAGACGTCCTCATGGTCTCTCTTCACAAGAGAGTAGGTAGAACCCTTTCAACGGAAGGAGAGCAAATGAACGCAGCAGCACTGGCGTGTGCACCTTCCGGCACGTCGTGGGACGGCATCAACTGGGCCGACGCTCAACGTCGAGTAAGAGGGCTGCAAGCGCGTATTGTGAAGGCCGTACAAGACGGCAGGCATAACAAGGCAAAAGCCCTGCAATGGCTGCTGACTCACTCGTTTAGCGGCAAAGCTTTAGCCGTGAAACGGGTGTCTGAAAACAAAGGCAAGAATACCCCCGGTGTGGACAAGGTCACTTGGAATACACCAGGGGCCAAGATCCGTGCGATAGCGTCATTGAAGCGGCGAGGCTACTCGCCGCTTCCGCTTCGGAGAGTGCTTATTCCGAAGAAAAACGGCAAGGCGAGACCTCTCGGAATTCCCGCGATGAAATGCCGGGCCATGCAGGCGCTTCATTTGCTGGCTCTGGAACCGATAGCGGAAACTACCGGCGATCCGAACTCATATGGGTTCAGGCCGGAACGCTCAACTGCGGATGCCGCCGCACAGTGCTTTGGTGTGCTGTCACGAAAAGCAAACGCGGAGTGGGTGCTAGAGGGCGACATTCAAGGCTGTTTCGACACTATCAGCCATGACTGGTTGATCGCCAACATTCCCATGGATAAGGCGATTTTGCAGAAATGGCTCAAAGCCGGTTACGTCTACCAGAATGAGCTATTCCCCAGCCACGCCGGAACCCCGCAGGGAGGCATCATTTCCCCGGTGTTGGCCAACATGACGCTGGATGGTTTGGAAGCGATGCTGGCGAAGAAATTTCCCAATGCAAAGTGGACAGCCCGAAAGATGCGCGTGGTGCGTTATGCAGATGACTTCATCATCACTGGCTGTTCGAAAGAGTGGCTGGAGAATGAAGTCAGGCCTGCCGTGGTTGAGTTTCTGGCAGAGCGTGGACTTGTCCTCTCTCCGGAAAAAACCAAAATAACGCACAAAGGGGACGGGTTCGACTTCCTCGGATGGAACTTGCGCAAGTACAACGGCAAGCTCCTGATCAAGCCATCGAAAGCGAATATCAGGGCTCACCTCGCCAAGCTCCGGGAGGTGATCAAGACCAACAAGGCGATCAAACAGGTCAATTTGATCGGGCTGCTCAACCCGATTTTACGGGGATGGGCGAACTATCATAGCCACGTGGTCGCCAAGAAAGTCTTCAATCAGGTGGATAGCGAAGTCTGGATAATGCTCTGGCGCTGGGCGGTGAGACGACATCCGCGCAAAGGAACACGGTGGGTCAAGGACAGGTATTTCAAAGTCCGAGGATCGCGCCGGTGGGTGTTCTCCACCGTTGAAAAATACGCAGACGGTAAGGCAAGGGAATACACCTTACTGAAGGAATCAGACACGCCGATAGTGCGGCACATCAAGATCAAGGCCGCTGCCAACCCGCATGACCCCAATTGGGATGAGTATTTCGAGTTCCGATGGGGCAAGAAAATGCTCAAATCAACGAAGGGACGAGCGAAGCTGTATCGCGTCTGGCGACAGCAAGGCGGCCTATGTTCTGTTTGTCATAAGCCCGTTACCAAAGATACGCCGTGGCATAGTCGCCACATCGTAAAGTTGGCCGACGGCGGAACGGACGCCGCAGTCAATCTTGAGATCTATCATCTGCGTTGCCCCAGAGATCAGCAGTACGCCAATGTCCAAGAGGTATAGCCGGGTACTTAACAGTGCCTTTGCAGAGGCTTGAGCCGTGTGCTGGGAAACTCGCATGCACGGTTCTTAGGGGGTTGGACGCGGGTAACCGCGTCTGACTACCCGACAACCAGATCCGGCCGTGGGCTCTTGGACGCAAAAACTGGCTCTTCGCTGGGTCGCTACGTAGCGGAAAACGGGCGGCAGCGATCATGAGCTTGATCCAGTCTGCGCGGCTGAATGGTCATGATCCGTACGCCTATCTAAAGGATGTTCTCACGCGCCTGCCGACGCAGCGGGCGAGTGAAATCGAGCAGCTGCTTCCGCATAAGTGGCGGCCGGTTTAATCACGCAAGACGTGATGCCCGGACGCATACCCTCCAACCGCTTGCAGGAAAATACCGCCAAGACCGAGCCGCCTATTATCCGTGAGCAGGAGTATCACGCCAGCGTTTTTTAAGAGCATTGTTCACTCTCAAAATTATCAACCACCTATTTTTGATAGGTATTTTCTTTACATTGAGTAAGACGCATACGCCTAATTCACCCAGCAACAGTGCCGAATGAAAATACGCAAACCAATCGTATCGCCCTGAGTTAATGGGCTGCGCGCCCTCATCACCTGACTGTTGCCGGTCCGTTATGGTTGCTCCCCACTCAATACGATGGGCACCTGCAGCGTGCAGACACATACCAAACGAGGCATGGACGTGCCGAACTGCGTTGTAACGCGAGCAAAATGCGCAACGAACGGCCCCCCTCCCCTTAAAATTAAGCCGAGTGGCTCGACAGATGTCCGAAGTAAAAAAACTACGACTTTACAGTCTATTACTGTGCGCGCTGAGCTCTGCTGTGTGGGCAGCAGACAAACCAATTCAAGATGAAAACGGATTCTGGTATCTGCAAACCAGCGTTTACACCAAGCACTATTCACACAACCCGAACCACAATAACACTCAGAAATTGATCGGACTGGAGCGCCACCAACCCTCCGGCTTGGTCTGGGGGGCGGCAACCTTCGACAATTCGTTCAGCCAGCGCTCGTACTACGGATATGCGGGAAAACGCTACGACAACGCGGCCTATCCAGTGTATCTAAAACTCACCGCGGGGTTGCTGCAAGGTTATCGCGGTGAATATAAGGACAAAATTCCGCTCAACCACTTTGGTGTTGCACAAGTGATTATTCCGTCACTCGGATGCATTACGGTCCGGTAACCGCCGAGCGGGTGTTGTTGGGGACCAGTGCCATCATGATCACGACGGGCATACGCATCTAGAATTTATACGTTCGTGGAAAGTCTGAGCTCGAGTGAGCCCCCCCCCAAGAGGGCCGCTCAAGGCGCCTGCGTGCTCTATCGACTCTTATTCCGGCAAGGCCTATCAGCTCCTAATACTCGAGGCCCTGGCCAACGACTTCGGCACACTGCCGAACATCGCCGATGGATTGTAAGCGTCTGCCCAACTCACCTTGCGTAAGTCAGGAAGGCATCCACTGATGCGGCAGCAGTTGGTCGATATCGCTTGCCCGCTGCGTAGGCAGCCGCGTCAGCACATCTTTAAGATAGGCATACGGATCATGCCCATTCATGCGTGCTGACTGGATCAAGCTCATTATCGCAGCTGCCCGCTTACCGCTGCGTAGTGACCCGGCGAACAACCAGTTCGAGCGTCCAAGTGCCCACGGCCTTATCTGATTTTCGACCGCATTATTATCTATGGGCACAGCGCCATCCTCGAGATATCGAGTCAGTGCCGCCCAGCGCTTGAGGCTGTAATCCAGAGCTTTGGCGATAGCCGACCCTTCGGGCACAAGGTCGCGCTGGGCCATCATCCAGGTATGCAGTGCGTCGATAATGGGCGCCCCTTTTTCCTGACGTATTCGCCAGCGATCTTCGTCGGTCATTTCCCTCGCTTGCCGTTCGATTTCGTACAGGCCGCCAATCGAGTGCAGCGCCTGTTCGGCCAGTTGGCTTTTGTTCGTCGCGTGCAGATCGAAGAACTTTCGGCGGGCATGGGCCATGCAGCCGATTTCGGTGATGCCTTGCTGGAAGCTTGCCTTGTAGCCGGCGAAATCGTCGCACACCAGCTTGCCATTCCAAGAGCCAAGGAAGTTACGTGCATGTTCGCCTGCACAGCTCGGACTGAAGTCGTAAACCACTGCCTTGAACGCCGAAAACGGCGTGGTGCAGTAGGCCCAGACGTATGCGCGATGGTTTTTTCTCGCCCGGCGCAAGCATCTGCACCGGCGTCTCGTCAGCGTGGATCACACCGCGAGCAAGTACTGCTTCGCGCAGTGCATCGACCAAGGGCTGGAGCTGCACACCGGTTTGGCCACCCCATTGCGCCAGTGTCGAGCGGGCGATAGCCAGGCCGGCGCGGCCAAAGATTTTCTCTTGTCGGTACAGCGGCAAATGGTCGGCGAATTTGGCCACCATCACGTGAGCCAGCAGACCTGCGGTCGGGATGCCCTTGTCGATTACTTGGGCCGGCACCGGTGCCTGGATCAGTGTTTCGCACTGGCGGCAGGCCCATTTCCCACGCACGTGCTGCTCGACGGTGAACACGCCCGGCGTGTAATCCAGCTTCTCGCTGACGTCCTCGCCGATCCGCTGGAGCTGGCAGCCGCAGGGGCATTGGGTGTTGTCGGGTTCGTGATAAATCACGGTGCGCGGAAACTGCGCAGGCAAAGGAACACGCTTGGGTTGCTTGCGTGGTTCGGCCGGCGCAGCCGGCGGATTCAACGCTTTCAGCTCGGCTTCGATGGCCGCGATGTCGGTATCAAGCAGGTCGTCGAGCAGGCTGCCCTGAGCAGAACTCAATTGCTCACTGCGCTTGGCAAACTTGTTACGTTTGAACCAGGCGATTTCGTGGGTGAGTTGCTCGATGATGGTTTGGTCGCGGTCGTTCTTCTTGCCCATCCTGTCGACTTGCTGTCCGAGAGAATCAACCTGCGACAGCAACTGCGCAGCGAATGCACGCAGTTGGTCGGGGGTCATCTGATCGAGGTTGGGCGAGGAAGTCATGCCCTGGATTTTACCAAAGCAGGTCGCTTGCGGCAGTAGGCCAAGGAGCTAATTACAGCTTTTTAAAGCAGTGTGATTACACCGCCAGCCCCAACACGCTGCCAAGGTAGGCCGAGCACCAACGCTTGAAGTTGCTCGATATCCAGCTCCATCTCGCAGCCTTGTCGAATGCCGGGCCAGTGAAACTTTCCTTGGTTCAATCGGCGAGCAACCAGCCAGACGCCAAACCCGTCATGCACCAAAACTTTCATGCGAGTGGCGCGGCGGTTGGCGAACAAATAAGCGCAGTGCGGCTTCGCCGCACCGAACACCGCAATCACCCTGGCCAGCGCAGTTTCAGTGCCAGCACGCATATCCATGGGCTCGGTGGCGAGCCAGATGGCATCGATGCGAATCATTGCGTGAGTCCACGGACAAAACGAGCGCAGCCTTCAGGATCAGACGTCGGCCATTTCACTGACATCGACTGCTCACCAAATGGCAGCTCAATAATCGCCGACCCTTCCGCCTGCCGTTTGGGCGTAGCTCTCAACGGAACGAAAGCCGGCAACGTCGCTGGTGGCTGATCTCGGTAAAGGGGTAGCCACTTGCGGATCACGTTGGCGTTGATGCCGTGGCTGATGGCGACGCTGGATAGGGTTGCGCCCGGTTGCAGGCATTCCTGAACAACCTGGGCCTTGAAGGGTTTCGGGTAAGAGCTTCGTTGGCGCATGGAAATCCTGACGTTAAGGGGCGATCGCGTCCGCTTAAAAATACGCGGACACCATCGCCCTTAATGCTGGAGTTCGGAAGGTGTGTTGGCTGGACGCTTACGATGGATTGCCCCGAGCATTCACCTGACCGCTGCGCTTTCATGCCCAGGGGCTGCTTATCGTTACCGACTCATGACATACCAAGCGCGAGGCATCACCCATCGAATATTCAGGAAATCCCTACAGACAGCCAAGGGCAAAAGAAAGCAGATTTCCGTACCAGTGTCGGAATATCGCCAAGCCTCTCACGCTTGAAAATAGGGAAAGACCCAATGCAATTAAAAGTGCTCAGCGCCATTTTAACCTGCCTGTTATTACTGACGGGCTGCTTTGGTCCAAAGGACTACACTTTCTCAATGGCAACTGACTGGAACCATGACAAGAAACTTCAAGCCAATGGTCAACAGTTAACGGATGTAGAAAAAAGTCAGTTCGCCGCCTATGTTACAAGAATTGAGCAAGCTGGAGCCGCTCAAAGCAATGCCTCAGGCAGAATCTCCATTGGCGAAATCCTGGCGCTGCAAGCTCAATGGGACAACCAGCCCCCCGAAAAACATACGGTAACGCCACAAGGCAAGTGGGGTAAGGAAGCCGAACATGCCATGCCGAACAAGGAAATTCTGGCGCTGGCTTCCCCAACTGCAGTGCCCCTCAACTTTTCAAAAGGCAAAAATTCCGACCACTGGAGTCTCGGTAGGCCATTGAAAAATAGCGGCCGCAAAGAAATTATCGGCATTCAAGGCACCATCGTCGCGAAAGATAACCAGGACCACTGAGTTGAAGCGCTCCACGATACAAACTGAAACCGATATCCAACCAGAAGAAGTAATGAGCACGGTATGGAATCTCGATAACAGCAAGCAGCGTCCAAGTGATCGCCCCCTGAAGAAGACCGCTGCAACAAAGCTGGTATTTTCTTGGTACCCCTCATCTACCTCTTCGCTGACGGAAAACGTTGTCACTAGCGGCCCTGGGCACCGCAGCCGCCTGCTAAGCCGTACATAGACTTTATCGTGGTTAAGTCGCCTACAGCGAATTCAGCAGCAGTGATTGTTGCGCGCCAGAGTGGAGCCATTCGATCAATAGGGCGGAGGTGAATGACCGAACTCATGCGCGCTCACATACGGCCACGCCCTAAGCCTGATGCTACAACAGCACAATGATCCATCTCACTAGTGCTCGCTGTGGGCGGCGTTTTTATCTCGCAATCACATCAGTTTTCTGGAGAAACATGTTAGAAAGCCATTTCTTATTGTTGTTTTTGGGTGGGGCCCTTTTTGGCGGCATAATCGCGGCGATTTTAGGGCTTGACATGGACAGCAACTCTACCTTTCTAACGTCTATGTTTTTAGGCGCCGGGATACTGCTGCTGCTCTGGATATTCTACCAAGTTGGCTAGGCCATCTCACCCTAGCTTTCTTGCGCCCGTCACATTGCGCCATCACCCGCACGGCCATCTAATCAGTGCGGTGCGCCATTTTGATGCTCCGCTCATGGCGCTCTATACAGCCCAATCATTTCGTCAACCCATCGTCCTACTCAATAATCTCGAGATCATGCCACCGGTCAGCATGATTTACTCTATTCATTACGGAATACCTCACTTCAAAGATGGGACGATCGCCGCGCCATTGCAGATAACTATCGCCGGTACGGATTAGAACACCCAGCACAGCAGGCAGGCTCAATGGAATAAACCAAGCATATTCGTCAAGGTTTTTACCAAGCTACAAGCCTGTGAACTCAAATCGATAGCAATGCAGGATTTTCCTACATTCAGACGCTGAACAAAGGCCTAAGGTGTACTCAAGTGCTGGTAGCTCCACCTGACCATAGGTCAGATTGTGCTAAGGATGCATCTACGCATACCCCCTCCCCTTGCGTTAGTAGCCTCTATCAGGCCAGCACTTCCCCCGCATCTTTTCTCAAAAGATGCGGGTTTTTTTTGCCTGTTTAGCCCCCAATCGGATACGAACGTCGCTGCATTAACGATGTGAAAGCGCACTTATTTGGCGCACGATCCTCACCGTGTGGCGACTGCGTTCTGAGGCGGGGACGTCGGGCCGCGATGGGGCAAGTAACTGCACAGACCAACAGCTAACGATCTGCGCGACATCTGCCACATTGACCGCCGTGCCCATCATGCGATGCACCAGACACGACTCGTCGTCCACACCGATATGGGCCTGTATGCCGAAGCGGCATTGATGGTCTTTCTTGGCCATTGCATTTCCGGGACGCACTCGCGGTTCAGGGGCAGTGACAGGTCGCGATCACACAAGCAGCCATGATCCCCCCGAACTTCTGCCGACAGCTCGTATAGTTTCAGCAGCTGACGGACGTTGAGAGAGTGGTCTTCCCAAGAATGCGCCTCAGGCTCAGCCCTGTAACACGTCGGGGGCTAAGTTGGATGGAGTGCGCAGTGAGTCTGACGGGCGGCGGGTACCATTCGTAGTGGACTCATCTGATTTCAGAGTGTGCGCCGAGCATAAAATCACATAGGATGTTTTATTGTTTTATTGTTTTATTGTTTTATTGTTTTATTGTTTTATTGTTTTGTTGTTTTGTTGTTTGCGCCCCCCCTTGAATGCTACTGCGCAGTGGGATCGTGTTCTGATTTTGGACTTCCACATCTCTTTAGTTTGGATAAATTCATAAAAGAAGCAGCGTGAGATTTTATGTTTTAACGCTGAGCTCTAATGCGCTTTAACTTGTCATGCGTCGCCACGACTTCACGGCGTGGCTGATGGAGAGAATCAGCTTCGATTGTTCGATGGGGATGAACACCTGACAGCGGTGGCAAGGAATACCCTACCAATTATTTAAAGGCATTGGTCTCAAGGGGGAACCCATTTTTTGGCCAATGTATTGTTGTCTCCAGTAACGGGCAGAAACATCTTTTTTGCTCTTAACATTAATGCAGTTTGGAGAGTAAAGGTATGGCTAGCGATAACACTGTTAACACGACAGGTACA
>NZ_JBIUXX010000084.1:15980-19222 GCF_044744235.1 Pseudomonas sp. NPDC087346 | reverse complement strand
CAGCCAAAGGCCTTGTGGTTCAAGCCTCGACGCTTGTTTCATGAAAACAATCGTCTCGCGCTCCTGGCTGAAATGTTGCTCCCCTTGCATGCGCAGCTCGGTGGCCACGTCATGGATGAAAATCGCCACGTCACCCTGCAGGCTGACAAAGGCGTTGCTCGACGTGCACGACAGCACTTCGAAGCCATCCTCGGCGCGCCAGCTGTCCCACAAGGCCTGATAGGCATCGCGCGACAGCAGCGGTTGTTCGAGGGTGTAAAACACGAAACTCGCATCGGCGCTGAACGCGCCGAAGTAAGCCTCGCGATCGTTACGGGCGAAAGCTGCCACCAGATCGGCGGCGGTTTTCAAAACCTGATCACGTTCGTTCATGACCGATCCTCAGCGATGAACCACGCCTGGCAGTACGCAGAGCATTTCGTACAGCAGGTTGGCGGCCAACAGCGAGGTGTTGCCGGTGGTGTCGTAAGCGGGCGAGACTTCTACCAGATCGCAACCGATCAGGTCGAGGCCTTGGCAGCCGCGAATGATTTCAATCGCCTGAATGGTCGTCAGACCACCGATTTCCGGGGTGCCGGTGCCAGGCGCCCAGGCCGGGTCGATGCCGTCGATGTCGAAACTCAGGTACACCGGACCACCGCCAACTTTCTCGCGAACTTCGGCCATCAGTGGCGCCAGCGACTTGTGCCAGCACTCTTCGGCCTGAACCACACGGAAGCCCTGATCGCGGCTCCAGTTGAAGTCATCTGCGGTGTAACCCTGCGCACGCAGACCAATCTGCACCACGCGGTGGCAGTCCAGCAGACCTTCTTCGACAGCGCGACGGAAGGTGGTGCCGTGGGCAATCTTCTCGCCGAACATGTGATCGTTCACATCAGCGTGAGCGTCGATGTGCACCAGACCGATCTTGCCGTGCTTTTTATGAATCGCACGCAGGATCGGCAGGGTGATGGTGTGGTCGCCACCCAGGGTCATCGGGATCACGTTGTGTTCGAGGATGTTGTCGTAGGCTTCTTCGATGATGCGGACGGCGTCGAGCAGGTTGAAGGTGTTGATCGCCACGTCACCGATGTCGGCAACCGACAGCGAGTCGAACGGCGCAGCGCCGGTGGCCATGTTGTACGGGCGGATCATTACCGATTCGGCGCGAATATCGCGTGGCCCGAAGCGGGTGCCGGGGCGCAGCGAAGTACCGATGTCCAGAGGCACGCCAACGAAGGCAGCGTCCAGACCGGCAGCGGTCGGTACATGGGGGAGTCGGAGCATGGTGGCGATGCCGCCGAAGCGCGGCATTTCGTTGCCGCCCAGTGGTTGGTGAAGAATCTTGTCCACGGGTAAGGCCTCATCGTCTTTGTTTTATTTATGTCGGTGCGCCGTTCATGGGAGGTCCGGGCACCGCTGTGGGGCCGATTCTGCGAAATGTAGTGGAGGGGAAGAATCGCTACGGGCAAATACTTAGTTCAGATTTTTCTAAACTAATGCTGAGGGCCCGGGATAGACTTCTCCCGCCGCCGAATTCCCCTGTAGGAGCTGCCGAAGGCTGCGATCTTTTGATTTTTGGTGCCTTCCAGCCTACTGAAGATCAAAAGATCGCAGCCTTCGGCAGCTCCTACAGGGGGCCGGCGAGTTCAAATGGGTTTATGGAGTCTTTGATGGCCAACGCTTTACCCGACCTGAAACTATTGCGCATCTTCGTCAGTGTCGTGCGTCATCAGGGTTTCGCCAATGCTCAGCAGGAACTCAACCTGTCGACCTCGGCGATCAGCACCTACATGAGCCAGCTCGAAGCCGCGCTCGGTCTGGTGCTGTGTCATCGCGGGCGGGGCGGGTTCAGCCTGACCAGCAAGGGCGAACTGTTCCATCAGGAAACCCTGCGCCTGTTGGCCGAACTCGAAGGCTTCGAGCAGTACGCCGCTGCGCTCAAGGGCGAACTGCGCGGCACGCTTAACCTCGGGGTGATCGACTCCACCGTCAGCGACAAGGCCTTGCCGTTCGCCGAAGCCATCGGCGCCTACAGTCAGGAACACCCGGCGGTGCATTTGCATCTGTCGGTGATGAGTCCGTATGAACTGCAACTCGGCGTGCAGGACAACCGTCTCGATCTGGCCATCGGCGCGTTTTCCACGCGCATGAGCGGTCTGGTCTACATGCCGCTGTACCGCGAGCAGCACTGGCTGTATTGCAGCAGTCGGCACCCGTTGTTCAACGAACGGCGGATTCCCGAGCAGGTCATCACCCAGCAACGCATGGTCGGTCGTGGTTACTGGAGTCAGGCCGAGCTGGCCCGTCACGGTTTCAAACACAGCGCCGCGACCGTGGAAAGTATGGAGGCGCAGCTGATTCTGGTGCTGTCCGGCGCCTACATCGGTTACCTGCCGGAGCACTATGCGCAGGCGTGGGCCGACAAGGGTGACTTGCGCGTTTTGCTGCCGGCGACCTTCGGTTATCAGGCACCATTTTCGATGATCATGCGTCGCGGGCGCAGTCGTGAGCCGCTGATTCAGACTTTCCGTGATTTGCTCAAAGCACAGCTCAATCAGGCGTAGCTCGAAGGAAAAAGAAGTATGTCCAGACTCCAATGCCCGCGCTGCCTGCGCCCTCAAACTCATTGCCTGTGTTCGCTGATCCCCAGTCTCGATAGCCGCACCCGGGTGTTGCTGTTGCAGCATCCGAGCGAGGTCAATCATGCGTTGAACACGGCGCGGTTGGCGGCGTTGGGGTTGACCAATGCCGAGCTGGTTGTGGGTGAGGTGTTCGAGGATTTGCCTGCGCTGTTGAATCAGCCGGGGTATCAGGCGCGGCTGTTGTTTCCCGCCGATGATGCGCAGCCGATGCAGGCCTATACCGTATCGGAGGAACCGCTGTTGCTGGTCGTCCCGGACGGCACTTGGCGCAAGGCGCGCAAAATGCTGCACCTCAATCCGCTGCTGGCGGCGCTGCCTCGGGTGACGCTGGCGGAGGGCGGTGTGTCGCGCTATCGGCTGCGCAAGGCTCCGGGGCCTGGGGCGTTGTCGACGATTGAGGCGATTGTGCAGGCGTTGCAGACGCTGGAAGCGCCGACTTCATTCGAACCGTTGCTCAAGCCGTTCGAGGCATTGATCGAGGGGCAGATTGCGGCGATGGGGGAGGAGGTTTTTCAGCGTAATCATGGCGACAGATAGGTGTTGTTCGGACTGGCCTTATCGCTAGCAGGCTAGCTCCCACAGGTTTTGTGTTCGACACAGATATTGTGGGAGCCAGCT
>NZ_JBIUXX010000084.1:15633-15884 GCF_044744235.1 Pseudomonas sp. NPDC087346 | reverse complement strand
AGCTTGCTAGCGATAACGGTGGCCCAAACAACAATGATTCTGGCCAGATCTAGCTAGCTCCCACAGGTTTTGTGTTCGACACAGATATTGTGGGAGCCAGCTTGCTAGCGATAACGGTGGCCCAAACAACAATGATTCTGGCCAGATCTAGCTAGCTCCCACAGGTTTTGTGTTCGACACAGATATTGTGGGAGCCAGCCTGCTAGCGATAACGGTGGCCCAAACAACAATGATTCTGGCCAGATCTAGCG
>NZ_JBIUXX010000084.1:0-15536 GCF_044744235.1 Pseudomonas sp. NPDC087346 | reverse complement strand
GCTCCCACAGGTTTTGTGTTCGACACAGATATTGTGGGAGCTAGCCTGCTAGCGATAACGGTGGCCCAAACAACAATGATTCTGGCCAGATCTAGCGCTCGCGCATCGCCTCGGTCCGGGCCTTCAGCACAGGCTTCAGCAGATAATCCAGCACACTTTTCTCCCCGGTAATAATGTCCACCGTCGCCACCATTCCCGGAATGATCAGCAGCGGTTTCGTATCCCCGCCCAAATGGTTTTTATCGGTGCGCACCTGAATCAGATAGAAGCTGTTGCCCTTGTCATCGGTGATGGTGTCGGCGCCGATCAGTTCCAGTTTTGCGCTCAGCCCACCGTAGATCGTGTAGTCGTAGGCGCTGAACTTGACCATGGCTTTCTGGCCCGGATGCAGGAATGCCACGTCTTGCGGACGGACCTTGGCTTCGATCAGCAGGTTGTCTTCCAGCGGGACGATCTCGACCATGTCGCTGCCCGGCTGCACCACGCCGCCAATGGTGTTGACCTTGAGTTGCTTGATCACCCCGTGTACCGGTGAAGTCACGGTGGTGCGGCTGACCCGGTCATCAATCGCAATGCTCGACGCCGTGATTTTCGACAGGTCGGTGCGTTTCTGATTGAGGTCTTTCGCCGCGTCGGAGCGGAAGGTCTGTTCCGATTCGTCGATCTTGCTTTTGATCTCGTTGATTGCCGATTCAGCGCGAGGAATCGCCAGAGTCGTCGCGTTCAGCGAGCCGCGAATCTCCACCGCGCTGCGCTTGAGCCGCAGAATTTCCACGGGCGATACCGCGCCAGTGCCTACCAGCGGCGCCGACATATTCATCTCTTGCTGCAACAGCGCCAGGCTGGAGCTGTACTGGCCTTGCTTGGAACGAAACTCCGCCAGTTCTTGCGTTTTCTGCCGCAACTGTTCGGTGAGCGTGCGTTGCTCACTGGCCAGCCGCCGCTGACGTTGGTCGTACAGCGCACGCTCGTCCTCGGCGACTTGCGGGGCCTTGGAAATCACCTCTTCGGAAAGTTTTAACGGCCGGCCCTCGGCTTCGGCGGACAGCCGTTCGACTTGCACGGTCAGCGCATAACGGTCGGCCTCGCTCTCACCCTTGTTCGACAGAAAACGCGTGTCATCGAGGCGCAACAGCTTGTCGCCCTTGTTCACCATTTGTCCTTCGCGCACGAAGATCTCGGTGACGATCCCGCCTTCCAGGTTCTGGATCACCTGCACCTTGCTCGACGGAATCGCCTTGCCTTCACCCATCGTCACTTCTTCAAGCACTGCAAACTTGGCCCAGACCAACGCACTGATCAGCAACGCCGCCGCCAGCCACACCGTAATCCGCGACCAGCGCGGCGAATCCTGCAACGAGGCGCCGGCAGTTTCCGGCATGAACTCGGCTTCAGCGCTTTTACCAAAACTGTCGAAGTAGCCGCGTGACTTACTATCTGAAGAAGCAGGCATGGGGCAACTCCTAGACCGCTGCCGAGCCGACGCGGCCCTTGCGTAGTGCATCGATGACCGCTTCTTTCGGACCGTCGGCGACGATCCGGCCGTTGTCCAGCACCAGCAATCGGTCCACCAGACTCAGCATCGAGGTGCGATGGGTGACCAGCAACAACGTTTTGCCCTGCACCCAGTCATGCAGCTTCTGGCGCAGGATGTCTTCACTGCTGTTGTCCATCGCGCTGGTGGGTTCGTCGAGCAGCATGATCGGCGGATCAAGCAATAGCGCCCGCGCCAGCAACACCGCCTGACGTTGACCGCCGGACAGCAATTGCCCGCGTTCGCCCACGGGCCGGTCAAAACCTTGCGGGTGCTGGCGGGCGAGTTCGGTGACGCCGGTCAGTTCGGCGACTTCGAGCATCCGTGAATCGCTGACGTAACGGGCACCGAGGGTCAGGTTGTCGCGCAGGCTGCCGGCCAACAGCGGCAGGTCGTGGGCGACGTAACCGATCTGCTGGCGCAGGTCGGTGACATCCAGTTGCCGCAGGTCGAGACCGTCGAGCAGCAACTGGCCTTCTTCCGGTTCGTAGAAGCCCATCACCAGCCGCGCCAGGGTGCTTTTGCCCGAGCCGCTGCGCCCGATGATGCCGACCCGTTCGCCGGGTTTCAGGCTGAAGCTGACGTTGCTCAGCGCCGGGGCGTTCTGGCCGTTGTAGTGGAACGTCACGCCGTTGACGTCCAGCGCGCCTTGCAGTTGCGTGCGTTCCAGCGGCCGTTGTTTGCCGTCGCGTTCCTGCGGCAGCGACATCAGCGCGTCGGTGCTTTTCATTGTCAGTTGCGCTTGCTGATAACGGGTGATCAACCCGGCGATCTGTCCCAGCGGTGCTAGCACGCGGCTGCCAAGCATGTAGCTGGCGACCAGTGCGCCGACGCTGAGGTTGCCGGCGATGATGCTGTAAACCCCGGCGACGATGGTCGCCATCCCGGAAAACTGCTGGATGAACAACGTGCCGTTGGTCGCCAGCGCCGAGAGGTTTCGTGCATGGCTGTCGAGGCGGGTGAGGGCGCCGTGGGTGCTTTCCCATTTGTGCTGGCGCTCGCTTTCGGCGCTGCACGCCTTGAGGGTTTCCAGGCCGCCGAGGGTCTCGATCAGCAAAGCCTGACGTTCGGCACCAAGGCTCAGGCTTTTTTGCACGGTGTCGCGCAGGCGGATCTGAATAGCCAAAGCGAAAATGATCGTGATCGGAAACGCCAGCAGCGGAATCACCACCAGCCAGCCGCCGAGCAGGCCGATCACCAGCAGCATCAACACCACGAAAGGCAAGTCGATCAGACTGGTCAGGGTCACAGCGGTGAGGAATTCACGCAGGCCCTGAAAGTCATGAATGCTCTGAGCGAAGCCGCCGATGGTCGCCGGCCGTGCCTTCATCGACATGCCGGTGATGCGCTCAAATAAAGTCGCGGAAAGGATTACATCGGTTTTCTTGCCGGCAGTGTCCAGCAGGTGCGCACGCACCACTCGCAGTACCAGTTCGAAACCGGTGCCGATCAGCAGGCCGATCGCCAATACCCACAAGGTCGATGTCGCCTGATTCGGCACCACACGGTCGTAGGTCTGCATGACGAACAGCGGCACCATCAGGCCCAGCAGGTTGATCAGGAAACTGGCGAGAATCGCGTCGCTGTACAGCCATTTCGACAGCTTCAGCGTGTCGCGAAACCAGGCCTGAACCCTTGGCACCAGCGGCGAGCGCAGGTCTTCCAGTTCATGGCGCGGACGGGCGAACAGTGCCTGGCCGTTGTAGTGTTCGGTGAGTTCTTCGCGGCTGACCCATTGCTCGCCGCCATCGGCTTCGCTGGGCAGGATCAACGCCTTGCCGTCATCGCCGAAACGCCGCAGCACGGCGGTGCGACCGTCCTTGAGCAGCAACAGGATCGGCAGATTGAGCGGCGAGATGTCTTTCAGTTCGCGCCGCAACAGACGCGCCTGCAACCCGGCCCGGGCCGCTGCACGGGGCAGCAGGTCGAGGCTCAGACGTTGTTTGTTCAGTGGCAGGCCGGCACTCAGACTGGCGCGACTGACAATCGCGCCATGCAGTTTGCAGAGGATCAACAGACCGTCGAGTAACGGATCATCGAAGCTCAGCCGCGGATCGATCCCGGAGTTGCCGGGTTCCATGCTGGTCATATTGATCGCCTGTGGCGAGGGAGCTTGCTCCCGCTTGAGTGCGCAGCACTCACACTGTCTACATCGTCAATCGGTGTTTGGGGCTGCTGCGCAACCCAGCGGGAGCAAGCTCCCTCGCCACGTCAGATCATTTCAACTCAGGCAAGCGCGCTTCGTTCTTCACTTCGGTCGCAGCGATTGCATCTGCCGGCAGCACCACCCGTTGCTTGCTCAGCAACTGACCCATGTTCGCCAGCACGCGGTACATCGAATACTCCTCGGTGTAGCGAATTTCGGTGTAACGACGGTTGGCGTTGTAGAGCTCGTTTTCACTGTCGAGCAAGTCGAGCAGGGTACGTTGGCCCAAGCCGAACTGATCCTGATAGGCCGCACGTACGCGTTTGGTGGTTTCGGCGTATTCGCGGGCAGTCGGGGTTTGTTTCTTGGCGTTGACCATGGCGTTCCACGCCAGGTGAATGTTCTCGTTGAGCTGGCGCAGCGCGTTGTTGCGGATGTCCATCGCCTGATTGATCTGGTGCGCATCGGACGCCAGACGCGCCTTGTCGCTGCCGCCACGGAACAGGTTGTAGTTCATGATCACGCCGACACGCCATTCGTTGTCGTGACCTTCATCGCCCTGCACGTTGTTGTTCGCACCCACCGCTGCTTCGGCATCGAAACGTGGGTAGAACGGCGACTTGGCGACTTCGTACTGGCTCTCGGCCGATTGCACGTCGGCCTGCGCGGATTTCAGATACGGGTTGTTCTCGACCATGCTTTGCTGGGCTTCCGGCAGGCTGGTCGGCAGTTCGCCGCGAGTCGATGGCGGGGCTTCCAGTTCATCGGGCATGCGCCCGACCACGGCGTAGAAGTTCGATTCGGCGTCGGCCAGATCGACTTCGGCGGTGTCGAGGTTGTTTTGCGCCAGCGCCTTACGCGCTACCGATTGATCGGAGTCCGCCGTGCTGCCAATGCCGCGCTGGGTGCGCAGGCCGATCTGATCGTTGACCCGCAAGTGCGCCTGCAAGTTGTTCTTGGCCAGGGTCACCAGTTCCCGCCGTTTGAGTACTTCGAGATAAACCTCGATGGTGCGCAGTGCCAGATCCTGAGCGGTGCCTTGCGCGTAATAAGCCCGCGAGTTGGACACGCCTTTGGTGCGCTCGACCTCGTTGGCGGTGTTGAAACCGTCGAACAGCATTTGCCGCAGTCGCAGTTCGGACTGGGTGTAATTGAGGATTTCAGTGTTATGACCGCTTGGCGTCAGCGAACGGGTATTGGTGTTATCGCTGTACCCGCGCCCGTAAGCAGCATTCAAATCGACGGACGGATAGAAGCCGCCCTTGGCGACTTTGACTTGTTCATCAGCCGACAGCTTGGCATCAACGCGCGAGGCCAGTTCCGGGTGAGTGGCGATGGTGCTTTGAATGGCGTCGGTCAGGTTCATGGCCTGGGCTTGGGAAGTGCAAGCCATGGCCAGCAAAACCGCGCTGCAGAGGGGGGTTAAAACGCGCATGGGTGCATCTCCCTGAGTCCTGATGGTGCGTTACTGTCGCCAAATATTTGACGAAATTTTGAGGTTTAAGCGTTTCACTCTTGTAACAACAGAGCTAAGAACATCCTGAAGCGTAGCTAAGAAAAAATTTTCATAAGGCTTATGCCAAAAAAAACTTATGCGCTCCGCCAAATCCGGCACATTGTTCACCTCGAAAGCCTTTGTTTCATGCGCTTTAGGGAGTGCGAAAAGGCTTGAGGAAAGTTCCATTCACTTTGCGACATACGGCGAAGTAATGCTGAAGGGGAGGGACGCGTAGCGGCAGATGAGCGACAGATTTTTGTCACTCGGGTGATTCACCACCGTTACGTAGCGTCCGTGGGCAAGTGGCATTGATCAGGGTCTGGAAGTGCTTGATAGCACTGCTATTTCTCTATCTGCCGGGCCTGCGGCCGAACTGTCGAGGTGCGAGCGTCGCCCCGACAACCCGCTTGAGCCATGGGCGTGCTTCGCGAACCAGTGCCGACGGTGGTCGGCAGCGGAGGAGTTTCACATGGCAACGCTCATCGGGATCGTCACTAAAGTCATTGGTCAGGTTTTCGCTCAGGCAAGCGACGGCAGCCGCCGCGCTCTGGTCGAAGGTGATCGCTTGTTTGCCGGCGATCAGTTGATCACTGGCGCCGAAGGGGCGGTTGCCGTCCATCTGCAAAATGGCCAGGAACTGACCCTGGGCCGAGACAGCAGCCTGACCATGACCGGTCAGTTACTGGCCAATCAGGCGCCGCATGTCGATACCCCCGAAGCGCTGACCCCCAGTGAAACCCAACTGACCGACGTCGAGCAGATCCAGAAAGCCATCGCTGCCGGTGATGACCCGACCAAAACCGCTGAAGCCACTGCTGCCGGCCCCAACGTTGCGACTGGCGTTCCGGGTGAGGCGGGTGGCGGTCACAGTTTTGTGTTGCTGGAAGAAGTCGGTGGCCGGGTCGATCCGCGCATCGGTTTCCCTACTGCCGGTTTCAATGGCATTCCCGAGTTTCCTGAAGAACGGCATAACGTTGTCATCGACAACGGCGACAACACGCCGCCGGTCGTCGTGCCGCCGCCGGTCAACAATCTGGTGTCGCTCAGTGGCCTTGCGGTGCCCGGGGGCGAGCTGACCCTCAACGAAGCCAATCTGCCTACAGGCTCTGCCGCCAACCCTGGCGCGCTGACTCAAAGTGGCAGCTTCACCGTCAACGCGCCTGACGGTTTGACCAGTCTGAGCATCGGCGGGATCAACGTTGTGGTCGGTGGAGTGGCGAGCGGGTTTCCGCAGTCGATCACCAGCCAGTTGGGCAATACGCTGACCATCACCGGGTTCAATCCGGCGACGGGCGTCGTCACTTACAGCTACACCCTCAACGGCAATGACGCGCACCCGGCCGGCGATGGAGCGAACAGTCTCAGCGAACAATTCACGGTGATTGCCGGCGACAGCAACGGCGACTCCGCGACTGGCACCCTCGACGTCAACATCATCGACGACGTGCCCAAAGCGGTTAACGACAGCAACGCGAACACTGCATCGGAAACCCTGTTGACCCTGACCGGCAACGTGCTGACCAACGACGTGCAAGGCGCGGACCGGGTGCCAGGTGGCCCGGTTACTGCGGGTACGTTCACCGGCACTTACGGGACTTTGGTACTTCACACCGATGGCACCTACACCTACACGCTGAACACCAGTGACGCCGATTTCAAAGCGCTGCACGGCGGTGGCAACGGCACTGAAACTTTCGCCTACACCATCACCGACTCCGATGGCGATTCGAGCACTGCGAACCTCGTTTTGCAGATCCACAACAACGACGATCCGGTGATCATCAACGGCTTGAACGTTGAAGGTGGCGAGCTGACGGTTTACGAGAAAAATCTCGGCACTGGTAGCGCACCTGATTCCGCCGCGCTGACTCAAAGCGGCACGTTTACCATCACCGCACTGGATGGCGTTACCACGTTGACCGTGGGCGGTATTGCCGTCGTTACCAATGGTGTGGCGGCTGGTTTCCCGCAATCGGTTACTACGCCACTGGGCAGCACGCTGACCATTACCGGATTCAACGCCACCACTGGTGTGGTCAGTTACAGCTACACCCTCGATCACAACGATGCACACCCAACCGGCAACGGTGCCAACGCGTTGCCTGAGCAATTTGCAGTGACGGTGGTGGACGATAACGGCACCACGGCCAATGCCACGATTGATGTGAACGTGGTCGATGACGTGCCCAAAGCGGTTGATGACAGTAACGCCGTCACCGCTTCGGAAACCCAGCTGACGCTGACCGGCAATGTCCTGACCAACGACGTACAAGGCGCCGACCGCGTGCCCACCGGGCCTGTCACCGCCGGTACTTTCACCGGCACTTATGGCACGCTGGAATTGCACACTGACGGCACTTACACCTACACGCTCAACCCGGCCGATGCAGACTTCAAAAACCTGCACGGTGGTGGTAACGGCACGGAAAATTTCACCTACACCATCACCGATTCCGATGGCGACACCAGCACTGCGAATCTGGTTTTGCAGATCCACAACAACGACGATCCGGTGATCATCAATGGCCTGGATGTGAACGGTGGTGAACTGACGGTTTACGAAAAAAACCTCAGCACCGGCAGTACGCCAGATTCCACCGCGCTGACTCAAAGCGGCACGTTCACCATCACTGCACTGGACGGCGTTACTACGCTGACCGTCGGCGGTATTGCCGTGGTCACCAATGGCGTAGCCGCTGGCTTCCCACAATCGGTCACCACTCCGCTCGGCAGCACGCTAACCATCACCGGGTTCAACGCAACCACGGGTGTCGTCAGCTACAGCTACACCCTCGATCACAACGATGCGCATCCAACAGCGAACGGCGCCAATTCACTCTCCGAGCAATTCGGCGTCACCGTAGTCGATGACAACGGCACGACCGCCAACGCGACTCTCGATGTGAACGTGGTCGATGACGTGCCGAAAGCGGTTGATGACAGCAACGCCGTCACCGCTTCGGAAACCCAGTTGACGCTGACCGGCAACGTGCTGACCAACGACGTACAAGGCGCCGACCGCGTACCCACCGGGCCAGTGACCGCAGGTACATTCACCGGCACTTATGGCACGCTCGAACTGCACACTGACGGCACTTACACCTACACGCTCAACCCAACCGACGCGGATTTCAAAAACCTGCACGGCGGCGGCAACGGCACCGAAAACTTCACCTACACCATCACCGATTCCGACGGCGACACCAGCACCGCGAATCTGGTTTTGCAGATCCACAACAACGACGATCCGGTGATCATCAATGGCCTGGACGTGAACGGTGGTGAGCTGACGGTTTACGAGAAAAACCTCAGCACCGGTAGCGCACCTGATTCCACCGCGCTGACCCAAAGCGGCACGTTCACCATCACTGCACTCGACGGCGTTACCACGCTGACTGTCGGCGGCATTGCTGTCGTCACCAACGGCGTAGCGGCTGGTTTCCCGCAATCGGTTACCACGCCGTTGGGTAGCACACTGACCATCACCGGGTTCAACGCAACGACCGGCGTCGTCAGTTACAGCTACACCCTCGATCACAACGACGCGCACCCAACCGCCAACGGCGCAAACACCCTCAGTGAGCAATTCGGCGTCACGGTTGTGGACGATAACGGCACCACTGCCAACGCATCGCTGGACGTCAACATCGTCGACGACTTGCCGAAAGCCGCGAATGACAGCAACGCGGTTACCGCTTCGGAAACCCAGTTGACGCTGACCGGCAATGTCCTGACCAACGACGTACAAGGCGCCGACCGCGTACCGACCGGGCCTGTCACCGCCGGTACGTTCACCGGCACTTATGGCACGCTGGAACTGCACACTGACGGCACTTACACCTACACGCTCAACCCAACCGATGCAGATTTCAAAAACCTGCATGGCGGTGGCAACGGCACGGAAAACTTCACTTACACCATCACCGATTCGGACGGCGACACCAGCACCGCGAATCTGGTTTTGCAGATCCACAACAACGACGATCCAGTGATCATCAATGGCCTGGACGTGAATGGTGGCGAGCTTACGGTTTACGAGAAAAACCTCGGCACCGGCAGTGCGCCTGATTCCACGGCGCTGACTCAAAGCGGCACGTTTACCATCACTGCACTGGATGGCGTTACCACGCTGACCGTCGGTGGCATCGCCGTCGTTACCAACGGTGTTGCGGCTGGTTTCCCACAATCGGTCACCACTCCGCTCGGCAGCACGCTAACCATCACCGGGTTCAACGCAACGACCGGCGTCGTCAGCTACAGCTACACCCTTGATCACAACGACGCGCATCCAACCGCCAACGGCGCAAACACGCTCAGCGAGCATTTCGGCGTCACGGTTGTGGACGATAACGGCACCACTGCCAACGCATCGCTGGACGTCAACATCGTCGACGACTTGCCGAAAGCCGCGAATGACAGCAACGCGGTTACCGCTTCGGAAACCCAGTTGACGCTGACCGGCAACGTCCTCACCAACGACGTACAAGGCGCCGACCGCGTACCCACCGGGCCGGTCACCGCAGGTACGTTCACCGGCACCTACGGCTCGCTCGAACTGCACGCCGACGGCACTTATACCTACACGCTCAACCCGACCGATGCAGACTTCAAAAACCTGCATGGCGGTGGCAACGGCACCGAAAACTTCACCTACACCATCACCGATTCGGATGGCGACACCAGCACCGCAAATCTGGTTTTGCAGATCCACAACAACGACGATCCAGTGATCATCAACGGCCTGGATGTGAACGGTGGTGAACTGACGGTCTATGAAAAAAACCTCGGCACCGGCAGTGCGCCTGACTCCACCGCGCTGACTCAAAGCGGAACGTTCACCATCACGGCGCTGGACGGCGTCACCACGCTGACCGTGGGCGGCATCGCCGTCGTCACCAATGGCGTAGCGGCTGGTTTTCCACAATCGGTCACCACTCCGCTCGGCAGCACGCTAACCATCACCGGGTTCAACGCAACGACCGGCGTCGTCAGCTACAGCTACACCCTCGATCACAACGACGCGCATCCAACCGCCAACGGCGCAAACACCCTCAGCGAGCAATTCGGCGTCACGGTTGTGGACGATAACGGCACCACCGCCAACGCGTCGCTGGACGTCAATATCGTCGACGACCTGCCAAAAGGCGTGAACGACAGCAACGCCGGCACCGCGTCAGAAACCACACTTACGCTCAGCGGCAACGTCCTGACCAACGACGTACAAGGCGCCGACCGCGTACCGTCAACCGGCCCAACCACCGGTCCGATCACCGCAGGTACTTTCACCGGTACTTACGGCACGCTGGTGCTCAATGCCAACGGCACTTACACCTACACGCTCAACCCAACCGATGCCGATTTCAAAAACCTGCACGGCGGTGGTAACGGCACGGAAAACTTCACTTACACCATCACCGATTCGGACGGTGACACCAGCACCGCGAATCTGGTTTTGCAGATCCACAACAACGACGACCCGGTGATCCTCACCGGCCTCGACGTCACTGGTGGCGAACTCACCGTCTACGAAAAAAACCTCAGCGACGGCAGCAGTCCCAACACCCCGTTGCTGACCCAGAGCGGCACCTTCACCGTCACCGCGCTGGACGGTCTGCAAACCCTGACCGTGGGCGGCATCGCGGTAGTCACCAACGGCGTGGCCGCAGGTTTCCCGCAATCGGTCACCACGCCGCTGGGCAGCACGCTGACCATCACCGGGTTCAACGCAACCACTGGCGTGGTCAGCTACAGCTACACCCTGGTGGATAACGAAAACCACCCAACAGGCAACGGCGCCAACAGCCTCACCGAGAACTTCAACGTGGTCGCCACCGACGGCGATGGCAGCACCGCGTCCGGCCAAATCAACGTCAACATCATCGATGACCTGCCGACCGCCAAGGCCGACACCGGCTCGGTGGCGGAGGGCGGAACGGTCAACATCAGCGTGCTCGGCAACGACGTCACGGGTGCCGATGGCGCGGCGGCTGGCGGCGCGGTAGTTGGCGTGCGCGCCGGCAGCAACACCGCGACTTCGGCGATTGGCGGGCTCAATAGCAACGTCAACGGCGCCTACGGTTACCTGACTCTGGATGCCGCCGGCAACGCCATTTATCACAGCAACCCGAACTCGGTGAGCCCACCCGGCGCCACCGACACGTTCACCTACACCATCCGCGATGGTGACGGCGACGAAAGCACCACGACCATCACCATCAACGTCGCCGACAGCAAACTGGTGGCCTCGGTCGATCAGGACGTGACGGTTTACGAAAAAGCTCTCGACCTGACCAAGGACGGCCAGGATCTGGCCCCCGGCACGGTCATCGGCAGCGATCCGACCAACACTGGCGAAACCGCCACCGGCACGCTGGTCGGTGCCGTCACCGGCGGCAGTGGCGCGATCACCTACACCCTGGTCGGCAGCGCCACCGGCACCTATGGCCAGATCCAGCTGAATGCCGACGGCACTTACACTTACACCCTGACCTCGGCGCCGAAAACTTCGCCGAGCGCCAACGATGGCGCCAATACCCTGAGCGAAAGCTTCACCTACAAAGCCACTGACGCGCTGGGCAACACCACCACCAGCACCATCGTCGTCAACATCGTCGATGACGTGCCTAAAGCCGTGGCATCGGATCGTTCGGTGGCGGCGGTGGAGATCGACTCGAACATCCTCATCGTGCTCGACATCTCCGGCAGTATGGCCGACGCCTCCGGCGTACCGGGCCTGTCGCGGCTGGCGCTGGCCAAACAGGCGATCAGTGCCTTGCTCGATAAATACGACGACCTCGGTGACGTGAAGGTGCAACTGGTGACCTTCAGCAGCAGCGCCACTGATCGCACTTCGGTGTGGGTCGATGTGGCGACCGCCAAGAGCCTTCTCGCCGGCCTCACCGCTGGCGGCGGCACCAACTACGACGCGGCCGTGGCGGCCATGCAAACCGCGTTCAACACCGCGGGGAAACAGGACGGTGCGCAGAACATCGGCTACTTCTTCTCCGACGGTAAACCGACCACTGGCCAAGACATCGGCACCGCTGACGAAACCGCACTGAAAGCCTTCCTCGATGCCAACAACATCAAGAACTATGCGATCGGTCTGGGCAGCGGCGTCAGCAATGCCAACCTCGATCCTCTGGCCTATGACGGCATCAGCCACACCAACACCAACGCGGTGGTGGTGACCGACCTCAACCAGCTCAACTCGGTGCTGTCCGGCACCGTGGTCGGCGCGCCGGTTACCGGTTCACTGCTGGGCGAGGGCGGCACGTTCGGCGCGGATGGCGGTTTCATCAAATCCATCGTCGTCGACGGCACCACCTACACCTATGACCCGAAAGCCAACAGCGGTCAGGGCTCGTTGACCGCCAGCGGTGGCACCAACCACGGCACGTTCGACACCACGACCAACACCGTGAGTATCGCCACCAGCAACAGCGGCACGTTGCAGATCAACCTCGACACTGGCGACTACACCTACATCTCGCAAAAAACCACGACGACGGTGATCACCGAGAACATCGGCTTCACCCTCAGCGACAACGACGGCGACCTCGCCAGTTCGACGCTGACGGTAAAAGTGATCCCCAACTCGCCACCGGTGGCGGTGGACGACCACGTCATCACCAACGTGCTGTCGAGCAGCGTCACGGTGCCGGGCGAGCTGTTGCTGGCCAACGACACTGATCCCGATAACGACACGCTGACCGCCTCGCCAACCACCTTCAACACCGGTTGGGTAGCCAAAGGCGCAGACTTCACCGGCACTGGCGCGATCAATTTCGCCGGCACCGGCAACACCACCGCCAACCAGAACCTGGCCGATGTGCGCGCCGCGTTCGCGGCCAATACCGCAGCGATGACGGCGATGCTGGTGGTCAGCGGTTACCTCGGCGCAGTGACCACCGCCAATGCCAACGACGAAGACCTGATCACCGTCAAACTGAAACAGGGTGAGACTCTCAACCTGGATCACAACCTGGCGGCCGGGCACATCACCATGGAGTATTCGCTCAATGGCGGCGCATTCGTGCCAATTGCCGACGGCGGCACCATCACCGCCAGCGCCGACGGCACGTACCAGATCCACGTGACCAACATCACCAACACCAGCGGCAGCAACACGACTGCGGCGGAAAACTATCAACTGACCCTGACGGTCAACTACGCCGGCGCCCATGACCTTACGCCGGATTACCACGGCACTTACACCGCCAACGACAACCACGGCGGCAGCGACACCGCCAACGTCAGCATCACCTATCAGGACGGCCACACTCTTACCGGTACAGCGGGGGACGACATTCTGGTGGCCGGCACCGGCAACAACATCCTCAACGGTGGCGACGGCAACGATGTGCTCACCGCAGGTTCCGGCAACAACGAGATGCACGGCGGTGCCGGCAATGATTTGCTCTACGCAGGCCCGGGCAACGACATTCTCGACGGCGGCACCGGCATCGACACCGTGAGCTATGCGCATGCCACCGCCGGGGTCACGGTCAACCTGAGCCTGCTCGGTGCGCAAAACACCATCGGCGCCGGGACCGACACCATCAGCAACGTCGAAAACCTCACCGGTTCGAACTTCAACGACACCTTGACCGGCGACAACAATAACAACGTGATCAATGGCGGCTTGGGCAACGACACGCTCAACGGTGGCGGTGGCGATGACCTGCTGATCGGCGGCATGGGCAACAACACCCTGACCGGTGGGCCGGGCGCCGACACCTTCCAGTGGCTGAAAGGCAACAGCGGCCATGACGTTGTGACCGACTTCACCCCCGGCACCGACAAGCTGGACCTGTCGCAACTGCTGCAAGGCGAAAACGGCACCACGGCATCGCTCGACGACTACCTGCACTTCACCGTCACCGGCAGCGGCGCCTCGGTCCTCACCAGCATCGACGTCAGCGCCATCGCCGGCGCCACGCCGAACCAGACCATCGACCTGGCCGGCGTCAACCTCGCCAGCCACTACGGCGTAACGCCGGGGGCGGGCGGGGTGATCGCCAGCGGGCACGACACGGCGACGATCATCAGCGGGATGTTGAATGATCATTCGTTGAAGGTGGATACGGTGTGAGCTGAAGGCTGAAACGACAAAACCCGCCGCCCCGGTTGATGGGGAGGGCGGGTTTTTTATGTCTGAAGATATCCATTGCCAGTGAGTCAGCCATCGCGAGCAGGCTCACTCCCACAGTAAATTTGCGATGGTCACCATTTTTGTGCCCGACAAAAATCCCCTGTAGGAGTGAGCCTGCTCGCGATAGCGGCCTACGAGTCACCCATCCCTCACAGGCTCACTCAATCCCTGTGGGAGCTGGCCTGCCAGCGATGGCGGCCTACGAGCCACCCATCCCTCACAGATTCACTCAATCCCTGTGGGAGCTGGCCTGCCAGCGATGGCGGCCTACGAGCCACCCATCCCTCATAGGCTCACTCAATCCCTGTGGGAGCTGGCCTGCCAGCGATAGCAGCCTACGAGCCAACCATCCCTCACAGGCTCACTCAATCCCTGTGGGAGCTGGCCTGCCAGCGATGGCGGCCTACGAGCCACCCATCCCTCATAGGCTCACTCAATCCCTGTGGGAGCTGGCTTGCCAGCGATGGCGGCCTACGAGCCGACCAATCCCTCACTGATTCACCCGTCCCAAATGTGGGCGCGAGCTTGCTCGCGAAAGCGGTACATCAGCTGTCCCTAAACGTAATCCGGTGCGCACGTTTAAAGTACACGAACCGTTACGCCATAAAGGCTACAACGCCTTGCGCCGTTACCTACGCGTACGCCAGAATCCGCCGGCTTACACGACTATGGTCCGGGCTATATCGTTTCCCTGTCACTGCAAAACAGTGATCGGGTTTGGTAGCCCGTTTCTAAGTGTGATGGCAACACCATACAGTCCCCTTTCAGCGGGGCTCGATTTTATATGGTGGCCATGCGTGGGGCTCCTCCGGGAGCGCCGGGTTTTCCTGCTTAGACCGGTCTACCAACCTGCGTATGGCCGCCACCCTCGTTTGGTAGCGAGAGTGATGGCTCCTTACTTTTTGCTAAGCAGGAGCTTCTCCTATGTTCAAAGCCACACCCAATCCCCCAGACACCGATCCGATCCCCTACGACCCAGCCCTCGACCCCCTGAAGATCAAAGAGGCGACCGACCGCGCCATCAACTTCTACCTCAGCCCTGGCTCACTGAAGGTCTCGATACCTTCAGCCCCGTCACGCAAGTCGAGCAGGATCTTCCTCATCGATCCCACCGTGGACGAAGAAACACTGCTCGTCGAAGCCTGCGAATCATTAGCGGCCGCCAGCGACATGGCCCGCGATATCGGCAGCGCGCTCGACGATT
>NZ_JBIUXX010000083.1:0-19513 GCF_044744235.1 Pseudomonas sp. NPDC087346 | reverse complement strand
GTTGATGGCGGTGTTTTTCGCCAGAATGGTAATACCGCGCTCTTTCTCCTGGTCGTTTGAGTCCATCACGCGCTCGTCGTTGAGCACGTTGCGCTCCAGGGTGCCGGATTGACGCAAGAGTTTGTCTACCAGGGTGGTTTTACCATGGTCAACGTGAGCAATGATGGCGATGTTGCGTAGATTTTCGATCACTTGTGTATCTCGATCAGAGGATTCGGTGTGCTGACAACAACTGGTGGCAGCGATTAACAGTAGAGTCCGGCAAAGCCGTTACAGCTTGACGGCGGCGTCGGGGGGCCGGTGACGCAAGCCACAGGCAAACAGCCCCGGGCACTTAGCTCGGTCGATAAACGCGCACATTGGCATGCCCCTCACTGAGCAAATGGTGGGCATGCAGGCGACTCATGACGCCTTTGTCGCAATACAGCAGGTACTGGCGTGTAGGGTCCAGTTCCTTGAAACGAGCGTTCACTGCGTAGAACGGCATCGTCTGTATTTCTACGCCGTCGAGTTCCAGCGGGTCATCCTCGGCGGCATCCGGGTGACGGATGTCGATAACGATCTGACCGGCCAGCGCTTCGCCGACTTCTTCAATCTGCAAATCCTGGCCCAACTCGTCGATCACCCGATCGATCGGCACCAGTTTGGCGTTTGCGAGCGCACGCTCGAGCACCGCCATGTCGAATTCTTTTTCTTCATGCTCAACGCGGCCACGTTTGGCGGCAGTCTTCGGATTGACCGAGATAACGCCGCAGTATTCCGGCATATGCCGGGCGAAATCGGCAGTGCCGATCTCGTTGGCCGTGTCGATGATGTCCTGCTTGTGCGCGACGATCAGCGGTCGCAGGACCAGTTTGTCGGTCACACAGTCGATCACTGACAGGTTCGGCAGCGTCTGGCTCGAAACCTGGGAGATCGCTTCGCCAGTAACCAGCGCATCGATCTGCAGGCGGTCGGCAATGCTCGACGACGCGCGCAACATCATACGCTTCAACACGACGCCCATATGACTGTTATCGACTTTGCCGAGAATTTCGCCCAAAACTTCTTCAAACGGCACACTGACAAATAGCACGCGTTGCGAGCTGCCGTACTTCTTCCAGATGAAGTGCGCGACTTCCATCACGCCTAATTCGTGGGCACGCCCGCCGAGATTGAAGAAGCAAAAGTGCGCCATCAAACCGCGTCGCATGATCTGGTAGGCCGCAACGGTTGAGTCAAAGCCGCCGGACATCAATACCAGCGTCTGCTCCAGTGCGCCGAGCGGGTAACCGCCGATGCCTTCGTGCTGACTGTGGATCACAAACAACCGTTTGTCGCGAACTTCGATGCGAACTTCGATTTCCGGCTTTTTCAGGTCGATTCCGGCAGCACCGCATTCACGACGCAGTTTGCTGCCGACGTATTTCTCGACGTCCATCGAGCTGAACGGATGCTTGCCCGCACGCTTGCAGCGCACCGAGAAAATCTTCCCGGCCAGTGCATCGCCGTAGTGCTCCTTGCACTTCTCGGTGATGTCGTCGAAGTCGCCCAGCGGGTACTCGTCTATCTGCAAATAGTGCGCGACGCCTGGCATGCAGGTCAGGCGCTCACCCATCTCTTTCAAGGCTTTGGGGTCGGTAACGCGGGTTTCCAGCTCGAGATTGTCCCAGACACCGTTAACCACCACCGCCGGGTCCAGATCGCGGAGCACGGTGCGGATGTTCTTGGCCAACTGGCGGATGAATTTCGTCCGGACAGGTCGACTCTTGATGGTGATCTCGGGGAAGACTTTTACGATTAGTTTCATGAAAACAGCGCGCGCAGGGCCAGCCGAAAAAGGGGGGCGCGGATTATAGCGGAAATTGCTCAAGGTTTAACCAGTTAATATGCAGAAGGTTTTGCGCGCACCAAAACAGGTCATTTTCCGATTAAGACGCTACATTAGAGGGCGATATTTTCACCATTAATGGGTTTTGCAGCTTTATAAGCGTGAATTTGGGGCGAAAAACCCATGCTGGGGCACTGGCATGCAATTTGCTCCCTTGTGAGGCAGGTTGCCTTGGCAGAGTATTCGCGCCGGCATCACCCACATTCTAAGGGCATCCACTACTAAGCCCGAAGCCACCCGGAGGACACTATGTCGAAGTCGGTTCAACTCATCAAAGATCATGACGTCAAGTGGATTGATCTGCGCTTCACGGACACCAAAGGCACTCAGCACCACGTGACCATGCCGGCTCGCGATGCGCTGGATGACGACTTCTTCGAAGTCGGCAAAATGTTCGACGGTTCCTCCATCGCTGGCTGGAAAGGCATCGAAGCCTCCGACATGATCCTGCTGCCGGACGATGACACTGCCGTTCTCGACCCGTTCACCGAAGACACCACGCTGATTCTGGTGTGCGACATCATCGAACCGTCGAGCATGCAAGGCTACGACCGCGACCCGCGTGCAATCGCCAAGCGTGCCGAAGAACACCTGAAGGCCACCGGTATCGGTGACACCGTGTTCGCCGGTCCAGAGCCAGAGTTCTTCATCTTTGACTCGGTGAAATTCAAGTCGGACATCTCCGGCTCGATGTTCAAGATCTACTCCGAGCAAGCTTCGTGGATGTCCGACCAGGACATCGAAGGCGGTAACAAGGGCCACCGTCCAGGCGTCAAAGGCGGCTACTTCCCGGTTCCACCATTCGACCACGACCACGAAATCCGTACCTCCATGTGCAACGCACTGGAAGAAATGGGCCTGACCGTTGAAGTTCACCACCACGAAGTGGCGACTGCCGGCCAGAACGAAATCGGCGTCAAGTTCAACACCCTGGTGAAGAAAGCCGACGAAACCCAAACCCTGAAGTACGTTGTACACAACGTTGCTGACGCATACGGCCGCACCGCGACCTTCATGCCGAAGCCACTGTACGGCGACAACGGTTCGGGCATGCACGTCCACATGTCGATCTGGAAAGACGGCAAGAACACCTTCGCTGGCGAAGGCTATGCCGGCCTGTCCGACACCGCCCTGTACTTCATCGGCGGCATCATCAAACACGGTAAGGCCCTGAACGGCTTCACCAACCCGGCTACCAACTCCTACAAGCGTCTGGTACCAGGCTTCGAAGCTCCGGTAATGCTGGCCTACTCGGCTCGCAACCGTTCCGCTTCGATCCGTATTCCTTACGTGTCGAGCCCTAAAGCCCGCCGTATCGAAGCACGTTTCCCGGACCCGGCTGCCAACCCGTACCTGGCTTTCGCAGCACTGTTGATGGCCGGCCTGGACGGTATCCAGAACAAGATCCACCCTGGCGACGCAGCTGACAAAAACCTGTACGACCTGCCGCCTGAAGAGGCGAAAGAGATCCCACAAGTTTGCGGCAGCCTGAAAGAAGCCCTGGAAGAGCTGGACAAGGGCCGTGCGTTCCTGACCAAGGGCGGCGTGTTCTCCGACGACTTCATCGACGCTTACATCGCGCTGAAATCCGAAGAAGAAATCAAGGTCCGTACCTTCGTACACCCACTGGAATATGAGCTGTACTACAGCTGCTGATCCGGTAGCGCCTGCGCAAGCGGCGTGACAAAAAGAGGCCTCCTTCGGGAGGCCTTTTTTGTGCGCGCTCATCCATGGATAATCCGCCGCTTTCGCGCCACCACCGGTGCCTTGACGAAGGGATTCGCATGAAATGGTTATGGGCTATCGCCCTGACGGCCAGCCTCACCTGCCAAATGGCCGGAGCGGCAGCGTTCTATGACAACAAACCGCTGGCCCACCCGCTGATCGAAGGCTTGCAGGAAAGCTCGGCGACCCTTGCGTTCATCAAGGAGGCAGGGGGCGTCAAAGGTTACTACTGCCTTTGCAGCATGCCCAATGCCGAACCTCATTTGCTTGACGAATTCGGCCAGGCATCGATCGAATCGGTTTTCCTCATGTCGCTCGACAGTGAGCAACCGACCCGCTTCGTGCTGTTCCGGCAAAACGACCGATACAAGATCTACGCCTACAAATATGACGACAACGATCACCTCTACAGCCGCGTCACGCGTCTGCAGCCAGCACTGGATCGCATCACCGAAGGCCAGAAACGCATCGATGCCCTGACCATCAAGAAAGCCCTGAGTCGAATCACCCCGCTCAACTACCGCTTCTACTATGAAGAGTCCGGTGTACCGGAGTTCGACCAGCTCGATTTCAGCCAAGGAAAACTGGTGAGCTATTACGGCCAGTACTACGACCCGCTGAGCAATCCCACGCCTGATGACGAACCATACTTCTACAAGAAGACCTATAAGGAAAAAAACGGCCGGTTTCTCAACGTTACCTTCTGGCGCTGGCTTGATGCCACCCGCATCGAAGGCAATCGCACGCTCTACAATTATCAGGTCAGACGTATTGCCTGGGAAACCGATCCGTTGAAATTCACCGGCAGCGAGGACGGCCAATCGGTGCTTTATGACTCTGGATCGATCTCAGCCAAAGGTGCCTATAAGCAAGGCGTACGTGACGGTCAGTGGTCTGCTTCCAAAGACGAGAAATATTCGGAGTCGGGTCAATTTGCAGAGGGTAAACGGGAGGGGCAATGGACCATTTACCAGGACGGGCAAACGCTGGACGGCAAGTACCACAATGATATGCGCGAAGGCCGCTGGCAGCTTTCCAACTACGACGAGATGGAATGGGTCGCCACCGGTTTCCAGACCTATGCCCATGGCCAACTCAACGGCCCGAGTGAACTGACCATTGCCGGTACCACCGAACGTGGCACTTATATCGATGACAAGCGCCAAGGCCCATGGGAGATCAAGACAGGAAACGGCAACTACACCGACGACCTGCAAAGCGGCCCGTGGACACTCAAGACCGATAATGGCCATAGCCAGACTGTTAGTTTCGTCGCCGGCAAAAAAGAAGGCGAGCTGCGCGATACCGACGCCAATGGTGTTTTGATCTACATCGAGCACTACAAGGCGGGCATCCTTTCCGGCATTCGCGAGAGCGTGCTTGAGCCGGGCGCCTCACGATAAACCCGGGGGCGGTTTGTGTGAGCGGATGTTGATCCGATTGGGCTTACCGCTACCCCTGACCTATGCTGCAACCCAATCTCATCGTTTATCGGTCGATTTCATGGGTCGTGGTTTTCTTTTCCTGTTGCTGGTGATCGCCCTCCCCGCCGCCGCGCAGATCTACAAGTACACCGATGCCAATGGCAACACGGTCTACAGCGATCATTCGCCCGATGGGGTGCAGGCGCAAACCGTGGATTTACCGCCGCTCAACAGTGTGGAACCGCAAGCACCGAGCACGCCGACACCCAACACGGACAGCAGCCAGCCGCCTCGCAATGTCTACGAAGTCCTCGAGCTCGGCGGCTTGCCGACCGAAGAAGCGCTGCGCGCCAACAACGGCACCTTCACCGTCAACGTGCAGATCAAGCCGCGCCTGCAACCACCTCATCAATTAAGGCTGGTGCTCGATGATCAACCTTACGGTCAGCCAAGCAATGTGCCGATCCTGCAACTGGTGAATGTTGATCGCGGTGAGCATCGACTCGCCGTACAGGTGCTCAATGGCGAGGCGATCCTCCAGCAGAGCCCGGCAGTGGTGTTCACCGTGCAGCGGGTGCACAAGCCATGACTCGCTGGCTCCTCGCCGCCTGCCTGTCACTGATCGCGCTCAGCGCGTCAGCCGAGGTTTTCACTTACGTCGATGCACAGGGCAACCGGGTCTTCACTGACCAGCCGCGCTCCGGCAACGCCAAGAGCGTGCCGCTGGCAACCAGCAACCGCATGCCGGCCAATCCGACTGCAGCGGCCCCCATCCGGACGGCGAGTAAATCCGAGGAGCTGCCACTGTTCCACTACGACATGCTACGTGTTCTGGTGCCCGAGCCCGATGCAACCATCCGCAGCAGTGCCGGCGAGCTGATCGTCAGCATCACCAGTGAGCCCGGCCTGCAACCCGGTCATCGCTATCGCCTGTTGCTGGATGGTCAGCCGACCGGCGATCCTGGTGTCAGCCCGGTGTTTCCGCTGAGCAACATCGACCGTGGCAGCCACAATCTCTCGGCGGAAATCCTCGATACCGAGGGCCGCACCGTCGAGCGCACCGCCAACCAGCCTTTCCACATGTTGCGCATCTCCCTCGCGCAGAAACGTCAGGTCAAACCCTGCGTGACCGAGGACTACGGCGTACGCCCCGAATGTCCGCTGAAAGACAAACCCGTCGAAACCAAAAACCCCTTCCTGCGTTTCTTCTAACGCCGTTCAGCTTTGCGCACTATATTGGTGCAATAGGCTGCACCGTACCCACATTCCAACCCATTTTGGTTCGAAAGTACCCGCAAGCGCTGGCCACACGCCACGCAAACGAGCGTCAAACGCCTGTTTCAGGCGTCGAACGCTTCTTTTCGGAGCCTTGGTTTGGTTTTTGCATTTTCCGCTTATCGACGCTTGTTACTTGCGCACGCTCCGCCCCCAAAAGAGGCTCTGATGACCATTAGCGACGCAATCCCCCGTTTGCTGCTCGACAACTTGACCACCGCCACCATCCTGCTCGATGCCGAATTGCGCCTTGAGTACATGAATCCGGCGGCAGAGATGCTCCTGGCGATCAGCGGCCAGCGCAGCCATGGACAGTTCATCAGTGAGCTGTTCACCGAATCGACCGAAGCGCTCAATTCTTTGCGCCAGGCCGTGGAGCAGGCGCACCCGTTCACCAAGCGCGAAGCGATGCTCACCGCCCTCACCGGCCAGACCCTGACTGTGGATTACGCGGTCACGCCGATCCTCAGCAATGGCGCGACCCTGTTGCTGCTGGAAGTCCACCCGCGTGACCGCTTGCTGCGGATCACCAAGGAAGAGGCGCAGCTGTCCAAGCAGGAAACCAGCAAGATGCTGGTGCGCGGCCTCGCCCACGAGATCAAGAATCCGCTGGGCGGCATCCGTGGCGCCGCGCAATTGCTGGCCCGCGAGCTGCCGGAAGAAAGCCTGCGCGACTACACCAACGTGATCATTGAAGAAGCCGACCGCCTGCGCAATCTGGTCGACCGCATGCTCGGCTCGAACAAACTGCCGTCGCTGGCCATGTGCAACGTGCACGAAGTGCTGGAGCGCGTCAGTCATCTGGTCGAAGCCGAAAGTCAGGGCTGCATCACGCTGGTGCGCGATTACGACCCGAGCATTCCCGACGTCTTGATCGACCGCGAACAAATGATTCAAGCCGTGCTGAACATCGTGCGCAACGCAATGCAGGCCATCAGCAGCCAGAACGAGTTGCGTCTGGGCCGCATCAGCCTGCGCACCCGCGCGATGCGCCAGTTCACCATCGGCCACGTCCGCCATCGCCTGGTGACCAAGATCGAGATCATCGACAACGGCCCGGGCATCCCGGCGGAACTCCAGGAAACCATTTTCTTTCCCATGGTCAGCGGTCGCCCGGACGGTACCGGGCTCGGTCTGGCCATTACCCAGAACATCATCAGCCAGCACCAGGGCCTGATCGAGTGTGACAGCCATCCCGGCCACACGACGTTCTCGATCTTTCTGCCACTGGAACAAGGAGCCACATCGACATGAGCCGTAGTGAAACCGTGTGGATCGTCGATGACGACCGTTCTATCCGTTGGGTTCTGGAAAAAGCCCTGCAGCAGGAAGGCATGACCACCCAGAGCTTCGACAGCGCCGATGGCGTGATGAGTCGTCTGGCGCGTCAGCAGCCGGACGTGATCATTTCCGACATTCGCATGCCCGGTGCCAGCGGTCTGGATCTGCTGGCGCGGATTCGCGAGCAGCACCCACGGTTGCCAGTCATCATCATGACCGCTCACTCCGATCTGGACAGCGCTGTCGCCTCTTATCAGGGCGGCGCCTTCGAGTATCTGCCGAAGCCGTTCGACGTTGATGAAGCGGTTTCGCTGGTCAAACGTGCCAATCAGCATGCGCAAGAACAGCAAGGTCTGGAAGTCGTCCCGGCGCTGACCCGCACCCCGGAAATCATCGGCGAAGCGCCGGCGATGCAGGAAGTGTTTCGCGCCATCGGCCGCTTGAGCCATTCCAACATCACCGTGTTGATCAACGGCGAATCCGGCACCGGTAAAGAACTGGTTGCCCACGCCCTGCACCGCCACAGCCCACGCGCGGCCTCGCCGTTCATTGCGCTGAACATGGCGGCGATCCCGAAAGACTTGATGGAATCCGAGCTGTTCGGCCACGAGAAAGGCGCGTTCACCGGTGCGGCCAACCTGCGTCGCGGACGTTTCGAACAGGCGGACGGCGGCACGCTGTTCCTCGACGAAATCGGCGACATGCCGGCCGATACGCAAACCCGTTTGCTGCGCGTATTGGCTGACGGCGAGTTCTACCGCGTTGGCGGGCATGTGCCGGTCAAGGTCGATGTGCGGATCATTGCCGCGACTCACCAGAATCTGGAAACCCTGGTGCACGCCGGCAAGTTCCGTGAGGACTTGTTCCATCGCCTCAACGTGATCCGCATCCACATTCCGCGCCTGTCGGACCGTCGCGAAGACATCCCGACTCTGGCCAAGCACTTCCTCAGTCGCGCCGCGCAAGAACTCGCGGTCGAACCGAAGCTGCTGAAAAGCGAGACCGAGGAATACCTGAAGAACCTGCCGTGGGGCGGCAACGTGCGTCAGCTGGAGAATACGTGCCGCTGGATCACGGTGATGGCGTCCGGGCGCGAAGTGCACATCAGCGACCTGCCGCCTGAGCTGCTGAACCTGCCACAGGACTCAGCGCCAGTGACCAACTGGGAACAAGCGCTGCGTCAGTGGGCCGATCAGGCGTTGGCTCGCGGCCAATCCAGCCTGCTCGACAGCGCGGTGCCGGCGTTTGAGCGGATCATGATCGAGACCGCCCTAAAGCACACGGCAGGACGTCGTCGTGATGCGGCGGTGTTGCTCGGCTGGGGGCGTAATACTCTGACGCGCAAGATCAAGGAACTGGGGATGAAGGTCGATGGCGGGGATGATGATGAGGGGGATGAGGGCTAAGCCCTGAGTTTTTCGCTGACCGTTACACCCAATCGCGAGCAGGCTCGCTCCCACAGGGGAACGCATTCCAACTGTAGGAGTAAGCCTGCTCGCGAAGCTTTCAGGGCCTGCGTGCACCGCATCAATGCACGATGACCCGTGATCGGGCATGTCAGCCTGCTCAAAAAACATTCAATCCAGACTGAAATACCAAAACTGCAAATACACGAAAGCCCCGAATTACGGGGCTTTCGTGTTTCTGAGCGGGTTTTCTGTTTGCAAATACTAAAACTGGCACGCCACCTGCAATAACCCTTACAGGTGATTCGATTCACCACCCGTTTCGGGGACCTTGGTACAGGCAGGCCGGGGATTCCCCTCTTTACACCCGGGCTCACACCGCACAAGCGACGAGCCCACCCAGTTTTGGGGCCCTTGATACAGGCAGGTCAGGGGTTCCTTCTTTACACCGGGCTGATGCCAACGCGTCAGCCCACGCTTTTGGGAACCTTGGTACAGGCAGGCCGGGGATTCCCGCTTTTATTGCTCCCGGAGATGGATCTCCAGCCGCCAGCGGTCATCGACTTCGCTGCCGGCCCAGTCACCCTGCAGCGGCCGCGCCGCGAGCACCGTCAGCAACAACCCCCCGTCACTTACCCGCGTACGCCAATTGACGTCCTTGCCGTTGAGCTTCAACTGGCCTTTCTGCGCCTTGCCTTCGGCCTGGAACAACAACGCCAGCGCGCCATCGACGATTTCGCCGTGCAGCTTCGGTTCGTTGTTGAACCACACCACCAGCCCGCCATCAATCGCCTCGACCTGCTGCAATACGCTGGGGTCCGGGGTGGTCAGGCGACCGATCATCAAGCCGATCATCAGCCCGACAATCACCAGTGATCCGATCACTCGCGGGAATAGTTTCGAACGGTTGTCCACGGGCGGCGTAGAATGCCGCTCATCTTTACCTTCGGAGCCGTGCATGTTTCACGTCATCCTTTTTCAACCAGAAATTCCGCCGAATACCGGCAACGTTATCAGGCTGTGCGCCAACAGCGGCTGCCACCTGCATTTGATCGAACCGCTGGGCTTCGAGATGGACGACAAGCGCTTGCGCCGCGCCGGTCTCGACTACCACGAATACGCCACCCTGCAACGCCACGCCGACCTTGCCAGTTGCCTGGAAAGCCTCGGCAATCCACGGCTGTTCGCGTTCACCACCAAGGGTTCGCGGCCGTTTCATGATGCCGCGTTCGTCCCGGGTGATGCGTTCATCTTCGGTCCGGAAAGCCGTGGGCTGCCGCCTGAAGTGCTGGACGCCCTGCCCGCCGATCAGCGCCTGCGTCTGCCGATGCGTGAAGGCTGCCGCAGCCTGAACCTGTCCAACACAGTAGCGGTGGCGGTGTACGAAGCGTGGCGCCAGAACGATTTCAAATAACACCGCAAAACAAATGTGGGAGCGAGCCTGCTCGCGATTACGGAGTGTCAGTCAACATTGATGTGTCTGACAGACCGCTATCGCGAGCAGGCTCGCTCCCACATGGGTGTTACCAAACCGATTACTGAACGGTCGGGGTCTCGCCGCTTTCCTGCATGCGCTGCAGTTCTTGCGCGTACAGGGCGTCGAAGTTCACCGGAGCCAGCATCAGCGCCGGGAACGAGCCACGGGTAACCAGGCTGTCCAGGGTTTCGCGAGCGTACGGGAACAGGATGTTCGGGCAGAACGCACCCAGAGTGTGGCTCATCGAAGCCGCATCCAGGTTCTTGATCAGAAAGATACCGGCCTGTTGCACTTCAGCGATGAAGGCTACTTCGTCACCGTTTTTCACGGTAACGGACAGGGTCAGCACGACTTCGTAGAAATCGCCTTCCAGTTCTTTTTGACGAGTGTTCAGATCCAGACCGACGGTCGGGTCCCACTGCTGGCGAAAGATCGCCGGGCTTTTCGGGGCTTCGAAGGACAAATCGCGAACGTAGATGCGCTGCAAGGAGAATTGCGGTGCGGTTTCTTCTTCGCTGGCTGCAGTGTTCTGTTGGTCAGTCATCTCAGATCCTTTCTGATCTTGGGTCTTTTAGGGATTGCTGTACGTGGGTGCAGCCGTTCAGGCCTTGAGCAGCGCGTCGAGCTTGCCGGCGCGCTCCAGGGCATACAAATCGTCACAACCGCCAATGTGCTTGCTGCCGATCCAGATCTGCGGCACGGACGTGCGTCCGGCTTTCTGGGCCATCTCGGCGCGCACCTGCGGCTTGCCATCGACCTTGATCTCTTTGAAGGCCACGCCTTTGTTCTCGAGCAGGTACTTGGCTCGTGAGCAATAAGGGCAGTAATCGCTGGAGTAGACGATGACTTCGCTCATATCACTTCACCAGCGGCAGGTTGTCGCCTTTCCAGCTGGAGATCCCGCCGGACAGCTTGGCGGCGGTGAAGCCGGACTTCATCAGCTCGCGGGCGTGGGTGCCGGAGGTCTGGCCCAGGGCGTCGACCAGAATGATGGTCTTGGCCTTGTGCTTGTCCAGCTCGCCGATGCGCGCAGCCAGTTTGTCCTGGGGAATGTTGATCGCGCCAACGATATGGCCGGCGGCGTAATCCTTGGCGGTACGGATGTCGACCACCACGCCTGCGTCCTTGTTGACCAGTGCGGTCAATTCGCCGGTGCTCAGGCTTTTACCGCCGCCCTGCATGGTATGCGCAAGCAGCAGAGCCAGCAGTACGACGAAGATACCGACAAGAATGTAGTGGTTAGTGGCAAATTCAATCAGGTGAGCAACCATCGAAGGAGGTTCCAGGGCGTTAAAATGTCGGCCAGTATACACAGCCACTATGGTGGGCCAAACCCCGTCCGGCGGTGACGCGGTCGGAACTTCGCTTTAAACTGCCACTCACTTTTCCATCGCCCTCTTTTAACTCAGCCACGAGTGGATTCCATGACTACTACGCCTAAACCTTTGGTCCTGATGATTCTCGACGGCTTCGGTCACAGCGAGAGCCACGAATCCAACGCCGTGTATGCGGCGAAGAAGCCTGTGCTTGATCGCCTGTGGGCCACCGTGCCGAACGGCCTGATCTCCGGCAGCGGCATGGACGTCGGCCTGCCCGACGGTCAAATGGGCAACTCCGAAGTCGGCCACATGAACCTCGGTGCTGGCCGCGTGGTGTATCAGGACTTCACCCGCGTGACCAAATCGATCCGCGACGGCGAGTTCTTCGAGAACCCGACCATCTGCGCCGCTGTGGATAAAGCCGTGGCCGCCGGTAAAGCCGTGCATTTCATGGGCCTGCTGTCGGATGGCGGCGTACACAGCCACCAGGATCACCTGGTCGCGATGGCCGAACTGGCTTTCAAGCGCGGCGCTGAAAAAATCTATCTGCACGCCTTCCTCGATGGTCGCGATACGCCGCCGAAAAGCGCCGCATCGTTCATCGAACTGCTCGACACGACTTTCCAGGCACTCGGCAAGGGCCGTATCGCCAGCATCATTGGCCGCTACTTCGCGATGGATCGCGACAACCGTTGGGATCGTGTATCCCAGGCTTACAACCTGATCGTTGATGGCAAAAGCGAATTCAACGCCGCCACCGCCCAAGAAGCTCTTGAGGCTGCTTACGCTCGCGGCGAAAGCGACGAATTCGTCAAAGCCACCACAATCGGCGAGCCGGTCAAGGTCGAAGATGGCGACGCCGTGATCTTCATGAACTTCCGCGCCGACCGCGCCCGTGAGTTGACCCGCGTATTCGTTGAGGACGGTTTCAAGGAGTTCGAATGCGCCCGCCAGCCGAAACTCGCCGGCTTCGTGATGCTCACCCAATACGCCGCGAGCATTCCTGCGCCATCGGCCTTCGCCGCCGGCAGCCTGGAAAACGTGCTCGGTGATTACCTGGCGAAAAACGGCAAAACCCAGTTGCGTATCGCCGAAACCGAGAAATATGCGCACGTGACCTTCTTCTTCTCCGGCGGTCGCGAAGAACCGTTTCCGGGCGAAGAGCGCATCCTGATCCCGTCGCCGAAAGTCGCCACGTACGACTTGCAGCCGGAAATGAGCGCGCCGGAAGTCACCGACCGCATTGTCGAGGCCATCGAAAACCAGCGTTACGACGTGATCGTGGTCAACTATGCCAACGGCGATATGGTCGGCCACAGCGGCGTGTTTGATGCAGCGGTAAAAGCCGTGGAATGCCTGGATGCCTGCGTCGGCCGCATCGTCGAGGCGCTGGAAAAGGTCGGCGGTGAAGCGCTGATCACTGCCGACCACGGCAACTGCGAGAAAATGTCCGACGAAGAAACCCATCAGGCGCACACCGCGCACACCACCGAGCCGGTGCCGTTCATTTATGTCGGCAAGCGTGACCTCAAGGTGCGTGAAGGCGGCGTGCTGGCGGACGTGGCACCGACCATACTGAAACTGCTGGGCCTGGAAAAGCCTGCGGAAATGACCGGCACTTCGATTCTCGTCTGACCTGAAACTTTGGAACACTGCAAAACCTGTGGGAGCTGGCTTGCCAGCGATAGCAATCTGACAGCCAACGACTATGTTGAATGTGCAGACGCCATCGCTGGCAAGCCAGCTCCCACAGTGGTTTATGGTGGTTTCAAAGATTAATTTCGGCTGTATCTCTGGCCAGTTATCACACAGCCCCAATTGGGCGTTTTTTTTGCAGCCTCGGGCGGGCATACTAGGCCGTCCATTACCCTGGTGCCGCCCGCCTCTATGCTCCGCGTCCTGATTGCCCTCGCTCTGACTTGCCTGCTCCAACCGGCCTTCGCTGACGAGCGCGCGCAAACCCAACAGCAGTTGGACGCCACGCGTCAGGACATTGCCGAGCTGAAAAAGCTGCTGGGCAAGCTTCAGGAAGAAAAGTCCGGCGTGCAGAAAGAGCTCAAAGGCACCGAAACCGAGATGGGCAAGCTCGAGAAGCAAGTCGATGCCCTGCAAAAAGAGCTGAAGAAAAGCGAATCCGAGCTGCAGCGACTCGATGGAGAGAAAAAAAAACTCCAGAGCGCGCGCACTGAACAGCAGCGACTGATCGCGATCCAGGCCCGTGCGGCTTACCAGAATGGCCGTCAGGAATACCTCAAACTGCTGCTCAATCAGCAGAATCCCGAGAAGTTCGCCCGCACCCTCACCTATTACGATTATCTGAGCCAGGCCCGCCTGGAGCAGTTGAAGAACTTCAACGAAACCCTGCGCCAACTGGCCAATGTCGAAAAAGACATCTCCATGCAGCAAGCGCAATTGCTGGTGCAGAAAAGCAGTCTCGACAGCCAGCGCGACGAACTCGACAAGGTCCGCAAGGAACGCCAGCAAGTCCTCGCCAAGCTCAGCGACGACGTGAAGGCCCGTGACCAGAAACTGGTGGCCCGCGAGCAGGATCAGGCAGATCTGTCTAAAGTCCTTAAAACCATTGAAGAAACGCTGGCCCGTCAGGCCCGTGAGGCAGAAGAAGCGCGGCAGAAAGCGCTGATCGCCCAGCAGGAAGCCGAAAAAAAGCGTTTGCGTGAGGCGCAGGCTGAAAACAGCGACGCCCCACGTAAACCGGTCAAATCCACACCTGGCGCGCTGGTTTCCAGCAGTGGCGAGACCTTCGGCGGCCCTTTTGCTGCAACCCGGGGAAAACTTCCATGGCCGGTTGATGGTCGACTGCTGGCACGCTTCGGCGAAACCCGTGGCGACGACGCCCGCACCAAGTGGGACGGCGTGATGATCAGCGCCTCCGCCGGCAGCCAGGTGCATGCCGTGCACGGTGGTCGTGTGGTGTTCGCCGACTGGTTGCGCGGTGCCGGGCTGCTGGTGATTCTCGACCACGGCAACGGTTTTCTGAGTCTTTACGGTCACAACCAGACGTTACTCAAGTCGGCCGGTGACGTGGTAAAAGCCGGTGAGTCGATCTCCACTGTCGGCAACAGTGGCGGTCAGGACACACCAGCGCTGTATTTCGCAATTCGTCAGCAGGGTCACCCGAGTGATCCGGCGCAATGGTGCCACGCGCAAGGATAGGCGTTGAGTCACCTACATTAGGAGTTCGTTCGACATGCTGCATTTGTCCCGTCTTACCTCGCTGGCCCTGACGATCGCCCTGGTGATCGGCGCGCCTCTGGCGTTCGCCGCTCAACCGGCCCCGGCCGTCGCTCCGGCAGGCACAGCCGCGACCTCCAAGGCCCCGTTGCCTTTGGAAGAGTTGCGCACCTTTGCCGAGGTCATGGACCGGATCAAAGCCGCCTATGTCGAGCCGGTCGACGACAAGACCCTGCTGGAAAACGCGATCAAGGGCATGCTCAGCAACCTCGACCCGCACTCCGCCTACCTGGGCCCTGAAGACTTCACCGAGTTGCAGGAAAGCACCAGCGGCGAGTTCGGCGGCCTGGGCATTGAAGTCGGCTCCGAAGACGGCTTCATCAAAGTCGTGTCGCCAATCGACGACACCCCGGCATCGAAGGCTGGCATTCAGGCCGGCGACTTCATCGTCAAGATCAATGGCCAGCCGACTCGCGGCCAGACCATGACCGAAGCCGTGGACAAGATGCGCGGCAAGATCGGCCAGAAAATCACCCTGACTCTGGTTCGCGATGGCGGCACGCCGTTCGACGTGACCCTGGCTCGCGCCGTGATCCAGGTGAAGAGCGTCAAGTCGCAGCTGCTGGAATCGGGCTACGGCTACATCCGCATCACCCAGTTCCAGGTCAAGACCGGCGAAGAGGTCTCCAAGGCCCTGGCCAAGATGCGCAAGGACAACGGCAAGAAGCTCAACGGCATCATTCTCGACCTGCGTAACAACCCGGGCGGCGTGTTGCAGGCAGCGGTGGAAGTGGTCGACCACTTCGTCACCAAAGGTCTGATCGTTTACACCAAGGGCCGGATCGCCAACTCCGAACTGCGCTTCTCCGCGACCGGCAAAGACGAAAGCGAAGCCGTGCCGATGGTCGTGCTGATCAACGGTGGCAGCGCCTCGGCGTCCGAAATTGTCGCCGGCGCTCTTCAGGATCTGAAACGCGCCGTGGTCATGGGCACCACCAGTTTCGGCAAAGGCTCGGTGCAAACCGTGCTGCCGCTGAACAACGACCGCGCACTGAAGATCACGACTGCGCTGTACTTCACCCCGAACGGCCGCTCGATCCAGGCTCAGGGCATCGTCCCGGACATCGAAGTACGCAAGGCCAAGATCACCAACGAGGCGGACGGCGACTACTTCAAGGAAGCCGACCTGCAAGGTCACCTCGGCAACGGCAATGGCGGCGCGGACAAACCGACCGGCTCCGGCGCCAAGGCTAAAGCAATGCCGCAGGATGACGACTACCAACTGGCCCAGGCCCTGAGCCTGCTCAAAGGCCTGAGCATCACGTCCGGCCGTTGAGGATGTCTTTGCGTTTCGTCTTCGTTCTACTGTGCTGTCTGGCGGGTGCTGCCCATGCAGAACCCGCCACCTCCACGCCTCACAAGGCTTACCTGACGCTGATCATCGATGACCTGGGGCAGAACCTGCCCCGGGATCGTCGCGTGCTGGCCCTCCCCGGCCCGGTGACCACGGCGATCATGCCCGACACCCCGCACGCCACCGAGTTTGCTCGCGAAGCCCATCGCGCCGGCAAGATCGTGATCCTGCACATGCCGATGGACCCCGCCACCGGACCGTATGCCTGGCACCCCGACCTGCCGCTCGAAGAACTCGAAAAGCGCCTCGATGCAGCATTCAAAATGGTCCCTTACACCGCCGGCATCAATAACCACATGGGCAGCCGCATGACTGCGCAACCGGTGGCCATGGCGTGGTTAATGGGCGAGTTGCAGCGCCGCCACAAGTTCTTCGTCGACAGCCGCACCAGCGCGCAAACCGTCGCCGCGCAGCAAGCGCAGAAAATTGATCTGGCCAGTGTCTCAAGGGATGTGTTTCTTGATGACGAACGCACCGAGGCAGCGATTTATACGCAGTTGCAGACGGCGATCAACCTAGCGCGCAAGCAAGGTTCGGCAGTGATGATCGGGCACCCGTATCCGCAGACACTCGCGGTGCTGGAGCGAGAATTACCGAAACTCAAAGCTCAGGGAATTGAGTGGATTGATATCAAGCAGATGATCAGTGTGCGCAGTAATCGAGCTACAGCGGCACATGGCAAGGATGGAGTGTACCGCTGACACCCCGAAACAACTGTGGGAGCGAGCTTGCTCGCGAAGGGGCCGTGTCAGACAACTGAAAGGTCGATTGACACACCGCATTCGCGAGCAGGCTCGCTCCCACATTGAGATCCATGTCAGCGATGTATCAGAGATACCGCCCCATAATTTCATCTACCACGCCATCTTTACGCATCTGATCCAGCGCAGCCTGCAACTTCTTCACCGTTTCATCTGACACTTCCTTGTTCAGCGCCAGATACAACTCGGCGCTGTTGAAGCGCAGCACTGTCTTGAGCCCGGTCACGCCGTCCTGGCGCGCCAGATAACGGCCGGCAGGATCGCCGGTGGCCCAGAGGTCGATCTGGCCGTTAACCAGTTTCTTCGCATTGTCCTGATCACGCAGCACCACGACCGGTTTCAAGCCTTGCTTGTTCAGCGTCTCGGCAATCGCGTCACCCTTGTAGGCACCGATCTTGTACTTGCGCGCATCGTTGAGTGTTTCGAGGGTGATCTTGCTATCGGCCTTGGCCAACATGATCCAGTCATCCGGGCCAATCGGGCCGACCCATTTGAAGAGTTTCTCGCGATCCGGCAGACGCGCCATCACGAACGCTCCGTAACCGGGATTTTCCAGCGCCTGTTTGTAGACTCGTTCCCACGGGAAACGCAGCGTCAGACTGTAGGTGAGCCCGGCACGCTTGAACATTTCGCGCACGATGTCGGCGGCTATGCCGTCGATATTCTCGTCTTTGGCGAAGTTCTTGCCGTCTTTCGCCATGTTGTATGGCGGGAAGTTTTCGGTGAGGAGCACCAGATCGGTGTCGGGACTGTTTTCGGCTCGAGCGGTGTTGAGCAACAACACAGAGGCACTGGCGAGAACAAGAAGCAGGCGTTTGATCATGTCGGGCTACCGAAATCCATGGCGTGCCCAAGAGTGCCTTGGGTACGCCATGCTGTCCACTGGCCTGTACGGTTTAACGCATTACGATTCCGCGATGGGCCATATACGCCTTGGCTTCCTGCACGGTGTATTCGCCGAAGTGGAAAATACTCGCCGCCAACACTGCACTGGCGTGACCTTCGAGGATGCCGTCAGCCAGATGCTGCAAGTTGCCGACACCGCCGGAGGCGATCACCGGAATGCCCAGCGCATCGCTGATGGCGCGGGTCACACCGAGGTCGAAGCCGTTTTTCATGCCGTCCTGATCCATGCTGGTCAGGAGAATTTCACCGGCACCCAGGCCTTCCATCTTCTTTGCCCACTCGACCGCGTCGAGACCGGTCGGCTTGCGCCCGCCGTGGGTGAAGATTTCCCAGCGCGGGGTTTCGCCCGGGCCGGAAACCTTCTTCGCGTCAATGGCGACGACGATGCACTGCGAGCCGAAATGCTGCGCGGCTTCGCCGACGAATTCCGGGTTGAATACAGCTGCGGTGTTGATCGAAACCTTGTCCGCACCCGCATTCAGCAGGTTGCGAATGTCCTGCACGGTGCGCACGCCACCGCCCACGGTCAGCGGGATGAACACCTGGCTGGCCATGCGTTCAACAGTATGCAGCGTGGTGTCGCGGCCATCGACGCTGGCGGTGATGTCGAGAAAGGTAATCTCGTCGGCACCCTGCTCGTCATAGCGACGGGCGATTTCCACCGGGTCGCCGGCATCGCGGATGTTTTCGAACTTCACACCTTTGACGACCCGGCCGTTATCCACGTCCAGGCAAGGGATGATGCGTTTGGCCAGCGCCATGGTCAGTCCTCAGCCTTTGTACGAATCGCAGAAAGCTTGCGCTTCGGCGACGTCGAGGGTGCCTTCGTAAATAGCCCGGCCGGTGATCGCGCCGATGATGCCCGGTGCCTTGGCATCGAGCAGCGACTTGATGTCACCGAGGTTATGGATGCCGCCGGAAGCGATCACCGGGATCTTCGTTGCAGCGGCCAGCGCGGCGGTGAATGGCACGTTGCAGCCCTGCATCATGCCGTCTTTGGCGATGTCGGTATAAACGATCGAAGACACGCCGTCTGCTTCAAACTGTTTGGCCAGGTCGATGACCTGCACGGTGCTGATTTCAGCCCAGCCGTCGGTGGCGACGAAACCGTCCTTGGCATCCAGGCCAACGATGATTTTGCCCGGGAAGGCGCGGCAGGCTTCTGCAACGAAGGCCGGATCTTTCACCGCTTTGGTGCCGATGATCACGTAGCTCACGCCAGCCTTGACGTAGTGCTCGATGGTTTCCAGCGAACGGATGCCGCCGCCGATCTGGATCGGCAGGTTCGGATAACGCTTGGCAATCGCGGTGACGACTTCGCCGTTGACTGGCTGGCCTTCGAACGCGCCGTTCAGATCGACCAGATGCAGACGACGGCAACCGCCCTCCACCCACTTGGCAGCCATGCTCACCGGGTCATCGGAGAACACCGTGGAATCTTCCATGCGGCCTTGGCGCAGACG
>NZ_JBIUXX010000082.1:0-20315 GCF_044744235.1 Pseudomonas sp. NPDC087346 | reverse complement strand
GTGGTTGGGTTTGTATAAAAAAATCTTTTTTTGGTCCCGTAACCCGCCCCCCCCCCCCCCCCACAGACGCTCGACAAATCCTGGGACAGCGGTGAGTTCTTATTCGAATTCGTGGTCAAAGGCCTTGTTACAGACCAATTCCATTTGGTGCGGAAAGTTGGAAGGCACCGACACCTGGGTGGCTCGCAAAGCCTTACGGCCGCTCGACACCCGACTTCCTGATCAGTTCCTTAATAAAGGCTGAACAGTGCCGGGAATTCAGTGCGGGCGATTGTAGATAGGTAGCGCCCTATACACCATGTCTTATCCCGAAATAATTTTTATCCATTTGAGCAACAATCCATCGCCATTTTTGCAAAAGTGGCCCATGTTATCGAAATCGATTCGCAACAAAAACGCCAAAAAATGTAGGTGTACCCGCCTCAGTTCAGACAGCACTGACGGCTTTCACTCGGCGGCGGATCAGCTCAAGCCCCGATATTCCAAGGGCTCTGGCCATTTGCCGAGGGCTGTTAAAAGTGCCTGTTCTGGCACTTGCGTTCAAAAACATACAAACGCTGAAACAGACCAATCCTTTTGTGTAACAGCACGCCAATCCGCGCTTGTCGAAGTGCCTGCGACACGGCGCGTGTGACAACATGTCGCACACCCGCCACACCCTTCATTGCCGTTCGTCACGGCACTTTCACAATCACTCTGAAATGCACAACGCCCCGATTCTCGAAAGCGAAAATCGGGGCGTTTTGTGTATCGGCACAGACGCAGAAAAGTTGACTCAGCTCAGGTTTTTTCGGTTACGCGAAGTCAGCAGCGGCACCAGGATCACCACCAGCACGAACGCCACCAGCGCCCATTGCGCCAGCGACAGGCCGAGGATCGGCGGGTACGGCGTCGAGCAGAAGCCATCGACCTGGAAGCCCAGCGGGAAGATCTTCGCCAGCGGCAGACCATCGACAATTGGCTGCAACACGTCGATGCCACAGCTGACTGCCGGGTAGAACTGGGTATAGACGTGATGCCCGGCAACCCCGGCCCCGGCAATCGCGCAGATCACCACCAGCACTTCGAACACAGTGATGCTGCGTCGGGTGCGCATGCCCGCGCCAATGAACGCGAACAACGCAATCAGCAGCAATGCATAACGCTGCAGGATGCACAGCGGACAAGGCGCCTCACCGAGCACGATCTGCATGTACAGCGCCCCACCGATCAGCGCCAGACAGATGATCCCCAACAGCACCAGAAAGCGCCGCTCACGGCCCAACCGAATCGTTTCCTCGCTCATCGCGTATCCCTTTCATATCCATGGTCCAGCCGGCGAACGGCTGAAGGTTGCCCGCAAGTCTACACGCGGGACATTACGCCGCGCAGTAGCGGGGAATAAACGATAAACCGGTTAAGGAACGATTAACCTCACGGCATTTATTTGGATCAACGCCAATCGCAAGCAGGCTGGCTCCCACATTGGATCTGCGGCGAACGCAAATCCTGTGGGAACTAGCCTGCTGGCGATTGGGGCAACTCGGTATCAGATCATTCCAGCGCAGAAGCCGGGCCGAAGAACTCGTAACGGCTTTGTTTCTCCGGCACACCCAGTGCTTTCAGATGCCGCTTGATCGCGCCCATGAAACCTTTCGGCCCAAGGAAGTAAGCGTCCAGATCACGCTGCTCCGGCAACCACTCGCCCAATTGTTCAACGCTCAGCAGGCCAACCTTGTCCGCCGCCGGGCTCACGCCGTCATCTTCGGCATAGCAGTAGAAGCGCTTGAGCTGCGGATGACGCGCGGCCAAACCATCGACCCAGTCGCGGAACGCATGGACGCTGCCATTGCGTGCGCAGTGGATGAAATGCACCGGACGCTCAGTCTCCAGCGCCGCTTCGAGCATCGCCAAAGTCGGCGTGATGCCGACGCCACCGCTGATCAGCACCAAAGGCTTGTCGCTGGCCGCCAGGGTGAACTCGCCCGATGGCGGAAACAGCTGAATGCTCGCGCCGACATGCAGTTGATCGTGCAAGTGGTTGGAGGCGCGGCCACCCGTTTCGCGTTTAACGCTAATGCGGTACTGACCTTTATTAGCCAGTGCCGACAGCGAGTAGTTGCGGCGGATTTCTTCGCCATCGAGGATCAGCTTCATACCGATGTACTGACCCGGCTCGGCTTGCAGGATCGGACCTTTGTCGGCAGGTTCCAAGTAGAACGAAATGATCTCCGCGCTCTCTTCAACCTTGGCCGCGACGATGAACTCCCGCGCCCCGCGCCATCCGCCAACGGCTTGTTCTTTCTGGTCGTAGATCGCGGTTTCGGCGCCGATCAGGATATCCGCCAGTTGGCCGTAAGCCGCACCCCAGGCGCTCATCACTTCAGGCGTGGCGATTTCGTCGCCGAGCACTTCGGAGATGGCGCGCAACAGGCAGGCACCGACAATCGGGTAATGCTCCGGCAGAATTTGCAGCGCGACGTGCTTGTTGATGATCTTCGCGACGAGATCGCCCAACTGGTCGAGCTGATCGATGTGTCGGGCATACATCAACACGCCGTTGGCCAGAGCGCGGGGCTGGTCACCGCTGGCCTGGTGAGCCTGGTTGAACAACGGGCGGACTTCCGGGTATTCGGAGAGCATCATGCGGTAGAAGTGAGTGATCAGCGCCTCACCGCCGCTTTCCAGCAGGGGCACGGTGGACTTGACGATGGCACGATCCTGGACGCTAAGCATAAGGGTGACTCCTGAGCTTTCTTGAAAAGATGCCTTATACATATCAGCAACCATGCCAACTTTTTAATCCATATAAATCAATAACTTAACAACACAGTAGTCAAATAGACCCGGATGCTCGTATAGTCATAGCGACTACATCATGTCCTTTTGACTACTGACCATGTCTGCCAAATCCCTGCTGACCGCCCTGCTCCCACTGGTGTCCGACCTGTCCCGCGAACTGCCGGAAGGCGAGCGCTACCGACGCCTGCTCGAAGCCATGCGCGCCCTGCTGCCGTGCGACGCCGCCGCCCTGCTGCGCCTCGACGGCGAATGGCTGGTGCCATTGGCAGTGGATGGCTTGAGCACCGATACCCTCGGTCGCCGCTTCAAGGTCGACGAACACCCGCGCTTCGAGATCCTGCTGGGCGGCGCCGGCCCGACCCGCTTCGCCGCCGACAGCGATTTGCCTGACCCGTATGACGGACTGGTCGATGGCCTCGACGAACATCTGGAAGTTCACGACTGCCTTGGCTGCCCGCTGTTCGTCGATGAAAAACTCTGGGGGCTGGTCACCCTCGATGCCCTCGACCCTGAGCGCTTCGAACCGATTGAACTCGACGCCCTGCAAGCCTTCGCCAGCCTCGCCTCGGCCACAGTCAACGCCGCCGAGCGTATCGAACGCCTGGCAAACCGCGCCGAACACGAACACCAACGAGCCGAGGTTTACCGTCAGGCCAGCGGTCAGCAGAACCGCGAGATGATCGGCCAGAGCAAGGCGCACAAACGACTGGTGGAAGAAATCAATCTGGTTGGCGGCAGCGACCTGACCGTGCTGATCACTGGCGAAACCGGGGTCGGCAAGGAACTGGTCGCTCAAGCAATTCACGCAGCATCGCCCCGCGCTGACAAACCGATCATCAGCCTCAACTGCGCAGCCTTGCCAGACACGCTGGTGGAAAGCGAACTGTTCGGCCACGTGCGCGGCGCTTTCACCGGCGCCACCAGCGACCGTCGCGGCAAGTTCGAACTGGCCAATGGCGGCACACTGTTTCTCGATGAAGTCGGCGAGTTGTCGCTGACCGTGCAGGCCAAATTGCTGCGCGTCCTGCAAAGCGGCCAGTTGCAGCGTTTGGGTTCGGACAAGGAACATCAGGTCGATGTGCGCCTGATCGCCGCGACCAACCGTGATCTGGCCGAAGAAGTGCGCAGCGGCCGCTATCGTGCCGACTTCTACCATCGCCTCAGCGTGTACCCGCTGCTGGTGCCAGCCCTGCGTGATCGCGGGCGCGACGTGCTGCTGCTCAGCGGTTTCTTCCTTGAACAGAACCGTTCGCGCATGGGCCTTAACAGCCTGCGGCTGAACAGCGATGCGCAGGAAGCCCTGCTTGCCTACACTTGGCCGGGCAACGTGCGCGAACTGGAGCATTTGATCGGGCGCAGTGCGCTGAAGGCTTTGGGCAACTGCAAAGTCAGACCGAAGATCCTCAGCCTGAGCGCGGCGGATCTCGATCTACGGCATGAGCTTGTGGATAACTCGTTGCAGCCTGCTGCTACGGTGATTGCTGCGGTGCCGCTGATCGGCGGCGATTTGCGGACGGCGACCGAGGCGTATCAGCGTCAGTTGATCACGGCGGCGCTGGAGCGCAATCAGGACAACTGGGCGAGTGCAGCGCGAGAGTTGGGTCTGGATCGGGCGAACCTAGGCCGAATGGCCAAACGATTGGGTATGAAATAACCACACACTGTAGCTTGCTTGACCACCTGTGGCTTGCTTGACCACCTGTGGCGAGGGGATTTATCCCCGTTGGACTGCGCAGCAGTCCCGTCTTTTGGGGCCGCTGCGCGACCCAACGGGGATAAATCCCCTCGCCACAGGTACAACAGTCAGAGATAACATCGCCCGACAACTGACCTAAAGCCCAACCTTTTGACGCCGATAACCCGGCATCAATAGTTTCTGGCGATACCCACCCTCGCCCACCACCTTTTTCCACAGAAGGTTTATATGTCTTCCACCAAAGCCCGCGCAGATTCACTTTCGCTTCTTCTATTTACCTTGCGCAGCGGCAAGCTGATGGCGATCAACCTGCTGAAAGTCAGTGAAATCATCCCCTGCCCACCGCTGACAAAGCTGCCGGAGTCGCACCCGCACGTCAAAGGCATCGCCACCCTGCGCGGCGCTTCGCTGTCGGTGATCGACCTCAGTCGCGCCATCGGCGAACGTCCACTCGAAGACCCGAACGGCGGTTGCCTGATCGTCACCGACGTCAGTCGTTCGAAACAGGGTCTGCACGTACAAGCAGTGAGCAAGATCGTCCACTGCCTGACCACCGACATCAAACCGCCGCCGTTCGGCTCGGGCGGTGTGCGTTCGTACATCACCGGCGTGACCTCGGTCGACGGCACACTGGTGCAGGTGCTGGACATCGAAAAAGTCATTCACGCCATCGCCCCGACGCAAATCGAAATGGCCCCGACCGACCTGAGCATGGAAGACGCCGATGTGCTCGGCAATGCGCGGATTCTGGTGGTCGATGACAGTCAGGTGGCGTTGCAGCAATCGGTACACACTCTGCGCAACCTCGGTCTGCAATGCCACACCGCACGCAGCGCCAAGGAGGCCATCGACTGCCTGCTGGATCTGCAAGGCACCGCGCAGCAGATCAACCTGATCGTCTCCGACATCGAAATGTCCGAGATGGACGGCTACGCCTTCACCCGCACCCTGCGCGAGACGCCGGACTTCGCCCACCTTTATGTGCTGCTGCACACCTCGCTCGACAGCGCGATGAACAGCGAAAAAGCACGACTGGCCGGGGCCAACGGCGTGCTGACCAAGTTCTCCTCGCCAGAACTGACTCACTGCCTGATCGAAGCGGCCAAACACGTCGCCGCCCACGGTCACTAAGCCTTGAGTGCGACGTACTGCTTTTTGATGCGGCGTGATCTTCGAGAGGATACGCCGCCTATCTGCTTGCCTGACGGCATTCAACTCAGTACCTACCGCGTTGAACTGGCGCCGGCCGTGCATCAACTGATGCAACTCGGCTACCAGGAAGGTGGCGGTCGGGTGCCGGCACTGGACGTTTGGCAGCAACGCTTCGAAAGCGATCCTGAATACGATCCGGCGCTGTGTTTGATCGCCAGCGATGCCGAAGGTGTGGTCGGTGTGGCGCAGTGCTGGACCAGTGCCTACATCAAGAATCTGGTGGTGCATCCACGGGCGCAACGGCTCGGACTGGGTCGGGCCCTGCTGTTGAATGCATTCAAGGTGTTTCAGCAACGGCGCGAAGGGTTTGTCGATCTGAAGGTACTGGAAGACAACCTGCGGGCACAGCGCTTGTATGAAAGTGCCGGGATGTACCGGGTTCGCCGGGAGTTTGTCCCGGACTGATAGTCCGCCATCGCGAGCAGGCTCACTCCTACATTTTGAAATGCATTCCCCTGTAGGAGTGAGCCTGCTCGCGATGCGGTCATCCCTGACAACTTTTATAACGAGGCATACTCCAACCTTGGCCACTATCAAGGATGCCCGACCATGAAAACCCTGACCCTCAGCCTGCTTTTCCTCACCGCCCTCGCCTCCCAGGCCCAAGCCTCCAGCCCCGATGCCTGGGCCGCCTATGACAAAACCGTACTCGCCAGTTGCACCAAGGCCAGCGGCCTGAAAGACGCCAAACCGGTCGGCAACGCCGCGCAGTTCGACGACCGGGTCGGCTACACCGCCCTGTTGCTGCAAGGCCAATACCCGCAAAAACACATGAAGGGCCAACAAGGCACCGAGCTGTGCCTGTACAACAAAAAATCGAAAACCGCGTTCGTCACCGAGTGGGACTCGATCCGCCCGTCCGCCAAAGCCCAGTGAATGGCGCACAACTTGCTTCGATCAGGGCCTGCATGGCGGTTTTACGTCGCCGTTCCACCCCCTGATTGAAGACTGATCGCGCAATGAATACGACGTTTTCCTGCGTAGGCTGCGGCAAATGCTGCACTGACCACCATGTCCCCCTGACCCTGAGCGAAGCCCGCATGTGGGCGGCGGATGGCGGTCAGGTGATCGTGCTGGTCGAGGCCTTTCTGCCAAATGGTTTGGGCCTGCCGGAGCAACAACGTGAACACGCCGAGCGCCGTTCCCTGGTGGTCCGCAGCGGTGATTCGCAGGCGCATGTGGCGATCACCTTCGCCGCCTATAACCTCGGTCGCTGCCGGAATCTTGACGAAGAAAACCTCTGCCGCATCTACGAGCGCCGGCCATTGGTGTGCCGCATTTATCCGGCGGAAATCAATCCGCATATCCAGCTCAACCCACAAGCCAAGGACTGCCCGCCAGAGTCCTGGCAGCAAGGTCCGGCATTGATCGTGGGCGGCGAGTTGGTGGATCAGGAACTGATCGAGTTGATCCAGCGTTCACGCCAGGCCGATCGCGATGACATCAGCATCAAGGATGCGATTTGCGGCTTGCTCGGAATTCGCGTTACGGCGCTCAAGGGCGACGGGTTTGCTGCGTATCTGCCGGATATGCAGGCGTTTGCTGCGGTGATCGATCAGGTGACTGCGCAACCGTTGGGCGCCGAGCCTGGGGAGTGGTTGTTTCATGTGTCCGGTGACGATGTCGCCGGGCAAGTGCGGGCTGCCGGGGCGCAGGTGGTGACGGAGCCTGCTCAGACCTATGCGTTTATTTCGCTGCGGGCGGCTTGATCCGGATTTTGCAGTGACTGTTCTGGCCTCATCGCGGGCAAGCCACGCTCCCACAGGTCTATCGGGTGTTCACAAATATTGTGTACGACGCAATTCCTGTGGGAGCGTGGCTTGCCCGCGATGGGGCCAGTAAGCACACCATCAATCCCGTTGCATCACAGTCGATGGCCGAAGGCAGGACAGAACTCAGCGCTTGCCCATCGAACGACGGGTACCCGGTGGCGCCATGCCCGGGGTTTTGGTGTGGCCGTTCTTGGCGCCGTTCTTGTACCAAGGCTGGTTCGAGTCTTTGGCGCCAGCCAGTTCACCCGGTTTGAACGGGAACTTGAAGGCCGGGATCGCAGCCTTGGTTTCGCCGGTTTCGGTCAGGTCAGCCAGGACATCGCTCACGGCGTCGTCAACCAGCGGTGGGTTTGGGGAAGTCATAAAAGCTCCGGAAAGCACAAAGTCGGGCCCGGTGAGTGAGCCGCGAAGGCGCGCAGTATACCTGCGCGCGCGCCGAGTCAGTATCGGCAGATTTGCACTGTTCGCCGAACGGCTTACAGGTAGGTGATGGTGACGATGCCATTGTCGGTCGAGGTCTTCAGCGCTTGATACGTCACTGAAAACGGCAGCGCCTGATGGCTGCACGCGTTGCGATAAGTGTCCACATCGAGCTTCACACCGGGCTGCAGTTCGATCTGACGCGAAGCACTGGAAGCCAGTGATCCGACACGCCCGACCTCACAGCCGCTATCGACAATCTGACCGGTAAAACGGATCACGCCGGAAGAAGTTTGCGGCGCGGCAAATGCGCTGAGAGGCAGCAGGACGAGCACACTCGACAACAGGGTTTTCAAGTTCATGGCAAGACACTCCCGGAGAGATCCGCCCCACTGATTGCCAGGGCTATACCACTTGTATCCGCTGGTGAGGGCGGATCTTTAGGAGCGTAGTTGTCGCATCGGCCCAGAGTGCCCGTCAGGTGATGATCGGTGGTGGCTGTCAGGCCGTCATCGCTAGCAGGCTAGCTCCCACAAGGTATGCGTCATTTTCAGATTGATGCAGATCTTGTGGGAGCCAGCCTGCTGGCGAAGAACGATGACGCGGTCTCAGGTTTGCGGATCAACCCGATCCAGCGCGCGGTTTACCGCCAGTTCGGCGAGCATGACGATCTGCTGGATAGCCAGCGCGGTGCTGCGCTGAAAGCCGCTCAGTTCGCTGGCGAAATTACTGGCAAGGGCACTGGCGGAGGCCAACGATTCGTAGGCGTGGGCGAGCAGCGTTTCAGTGTCGATATCAGGAACGAGCATGAACATCGTGCTGGGGCTGTTGGCTTTTGGGCGTTCAGGGCTGAGGTAGAAATCGAGAGCACGTTTTATCGCTTCGCGGTCTTTGATGAGATCTTCGGCGCGGGTGGCTTCGGTTTGCGGGATGGGGGTTTCTTGGGGTGGGTCGGGGATTAACTTATCCAAAGTGCAACTCCTGCTGATGCTGTAAAGGTAGCCATCGTTCGCCGGATCTCACGCGGCGAAGAGGTGGCAACTATGTGCGGGGTGAGATCCACCGGAGCAGGCAACCGGCCAGACCGAAGTCTGCCCGCACACAGCCGCCATAAAGCAGGCAGCAGATTGAGTCGGCGCCAATTATCGCGGCGTTGGCGCCAGTTGCAAGCATTCCGGGGATCTCACGCCCGATCGCTGATTGGCAGCGACAACCAAAGACTAGAGAGCCCACGTCCGACGGACAACCTGAAAACCTTGTGGGAAGGTTCTGCAATTTATCCACACGCTTAAACATAAAAAATTGAAATACGCCCGTGTAGGAGCTGCCGAAGGCTGCGATCTTTTGATCTTCGACAGCCAAAGTCAAAGGATCGCAGCCTTCGGCAGCTCCTACATGGGAGTTGAGTGCTTTCAGTCAGAAATTGGTCGGCTCTCAGGCCGCCATCGCTGGCAAGCCAGCTCCCACAGGATTCGCGTACAGCCGCCACGCCCCACGTCGCTTTTAACCACTCACAGAATGAGCGTTAGCTCGGCTGCGCTCTTGATCTAGAGCGCCCGTCGGAAGGCTGAGTGGAGGGATTCATCCGGGGGCTGGCGCGTAGCGCCGTTCGACGAAGTCGAACAGATCGAGAGGAGGTGCAGCGCAGCAAACCGTAGGCGATCCCCCCCGGATGAATCCCGGAGCGAAGGAACCCCGAGCCCCAGCGAGCGGGCCGTACGTCAGGGCAAAGCCTTTTTGGTTACTTTTTCGGCGTCTGGAAAAAGTGACCCGCCGTAAGGGCGGAACCCCAAGCAGCCTTAACCGCAGCAACGGATATACACCCAAGCCCAAAAGCCCAAAGCCCAAAAGCCCAAAAGCCCAAAAGCCCAAACTGACAGCGCCGTCAGTTTACGGTCACCCTCCTGACCCCAAGACAGGTTTATAACTACCCAATCTGCCCAAACTCCATATCCTTGGCGCCCCAATCGCATGCGAATCCAGAACAACAAAGCCCTGCTCGCCACCCTGGTCATAGCCCTCGCAGGCGCAGGCCTGTGGTACGCCCTGAAACCGGCGCCAGCCAGACTCGCCAGCCCGACTGCCATCCCCGTGCGCGTCGTGGCCGTCAGCGAAAAAGACGTCCCCCGCTACACCAGCGGCATCGGCTCAGTCCTCTCATTACACAGCGTGGTCGTGCGCCCACAGATCGACGGCATCCTCACCAAAATCCTCGTCAAGGAAGGCCAGTTAGTGAAGGCCGGTGACCTCCTCGCCAGCATCGACGACCGCTCGATCCGCGCCAGCCTCGATCAGGCACGCGCCCAACTCGGCGAAAGCCAGGCACAACTGCAAGTCGCCCTGGTCAACCTCCAACGCTACAAACTGCTCAGCGTCGACGATGGTGTCTCCAAACAGACCTACGACCAGCAACAAGCGCTGGTCAACCAACTCAAGGCCACCGCCCAAGGCAATCAGGCCTCGATTGATGCCGCGCAAGTACAACTTTCCTACACCCAGATCCGCTCCCCGGTCACCGGCCGCGTCGGCATTCGTACAGTCGATGAAGGCAACTTCCTGCGCATGACCGACACCCAAGGCCTGTTCACCGTCACCCAGATCGACCCGATTGCCGTCGAGTTCTCCTTGCCGCAGCAAATGCTGCCAACCCTGCAAGGCCTGATCAACGACCCGCAACACGCACAGGTCAGGGCCTACATCGGTGCCGACACCGACGGCGAAACCGGCAACCTGCTCGGCGAGGGCCATCTGACCCTGATCGACAACCAGATCAACGCCAACACCGGCACCATCCGCGCCAAGGCCGAGTTCGATAACGCCAGCCAGAAGCTCTGGCCCGGCCTGCTGGTCACGGTAAAAATTCAGACAGCGCTGGATAAAAATGCGCTGGTGGTGCCGCCGACTGTCGTACAGCGCGGTCTCGATCAGCACTTCGTTTATCGGGTCAACGGCGACAAGGTCGAAGCGGTGCAAGTGCAGATGGTTTATCAGGGCAGTGGCCAGGACATCATCAAAGGCGTGAAGGCCGGTGACCAGTTGGTGAGCGACGGCCAGTCGCGCCTCAAACCCGGTTCGACCGTGCAGGTGATGAGTGAACCGCCGCAGGTGGTGCAAGCGGAGCCCAAGCCATGAAGCAACACAAAGGGCTTTCGACGTGGTGCATTGATCACCCGGTCGCGGCGATTCTGCTGACCTTCGCCCTGGTGCTGCTCGGCGTCATTGCCTTCCCGCGATTGCCGATTGCGCCACTGCCGGAAGCGGAATTTCCTACAATTCAGGTGTCCGCGCAGTTACCCGGCGCCAGCCCCGACACCATGGCCTCGTCGGTGGCCACGCCGCTTGAAGTGCAATTCAGCGCCATTCCCGGCATGACCCAAATGACCTCAAGCAGTGCCTTGGGCTCTAGCCTGCTGACCCTGCAGTTCACCCTCGACAAAAGCATCGACACTGCCGCGCAGGAAGTACAAGCGGCGATCAACACCGCCGCCGGCAAACTGCCCAAGGACATGCCGACGCTGCCGACCTGGAAGAAGGTCAACCCGGCCGACAGCCCGGTGCTGATCCTCAGTGTCAGCTCGACGCAAATGCCCGGCACCGAACTCAGCGATCTGGTGGAAACCCTGCTGTCGCGTCAGATCAGTCAGATCGATGGCGTAGGCCAAATCAACATCACCGGTCAGCAGCGTCCGGCAATCCGTGTGCAGGCTTCGGCAGACAAACTCGCGGCCATCGGCCTGACCCTCGCCGACATTCGCCTGGCGATCCAGCAAACCAGTCTCAACCTCGCCAAGGGTGCGCTGTACGGCGAATCGAGCATTTCCACGCTGTCGACCAACGACCAGTTGTTCCACCCTGAGGACTACAGCCAACTCATTGTTTCCTACAAGGACGGCGCCCCGGTTCACCTGCGCGATGTCGCCAAAGTCGTCAACGGTTCGGAAGATGCCTACGTGCAAGCGTGGGCCGGCGATCAACCGGGTGTGAACCTGGTGATCTCGCGCCAACCGGGGGCGAACATCGTTGAAACCGTAGACCGGATTCAAGCCGCCCTGCCCGGGCTGGAAGCCATGTTGCCAGCCTCGGTGCAGGTCAAAGTGCTGATCGACCGTACCCAGACCATTCGCGCCTCGCTGCATGAAGTGGAAATCACCCTGCTGATCGCGATCCTGCTGGTGGTGGCGGTGATGGCGCTGTTCCTGCGCCAGTTGTCGGCGACGCTGATTGTTTCGGCGGTGCTCGGTGTTTCGCTGATCGCCAGTTTCGCGCTGATGTATGTCATGGGTTTCAGCCTGAACAACCTGACCCTTGTTGCGATTGTGGTGGCCGTGGGGTTTGTGGTCGACGATGCGATTGTGGTGGTGGAGAACATCCACCGGCATCTGGAGGCCGGCGACGACATGCGCGAGGCGGCGATCAAGGGTGCCGGCGAGATTGGTTTCACCGTGGTCTCGATCAGTTTCTCGCTGGTGGCGGCGTTTATTCCGTTGCTGTTCATGGGTGGCGTGGTCGGGCGACTGTTCAAGGAATTCGCGCTGACCGCGACGTCGACGATCATGATTTCCGTTGTGGTTTCGCTGACACTGGCGCCAACCCTCGCGGCGCTGTTCATGCGCAAACCGGTGCATCACGCCCACGACAAACCAGGGTTCAGCGAGCGCTTGCTGGCCTGGTACGAGAAAGGCCTGCGCCGCGCCCTCGCCCATCAGAAGCTGATGATCGGTGTGTTCGGTTTGTCCCTGGCTTTGGCGATTACCGGTTACATCTTTATCCCCAAAGGTTTCTTCCCGATTCAGGACACCGGGTTCGTGCTCGGCACCACTGAAGCGGCGGCGGATATTTCCTACGGCGACATGGTGAAAAAACACCTCGCGATGGCCGAAATCGTCGCTGCCGATCCGGCAGTGCAGGCGTTCTCGCATTCGGTCGGCGTGTCCGGCAGCAACCAGACCATCGCCAACGGCCGCTTCTGGATCGCCCTGAAAAAACGCGGTGACCGCGATGTCAGCGCCAGCGAGTTCATCGACCGTATCCGGCCGAAGCTGATGAAAGTCCCGGGCATCGTTCTGTACCTGCGTGCCGGTCAGGACATCAACCTCAGCTCCGGCCCGAGCCGTGCGCAATACCAATACGTGCTCAAGAGCAACGACGGCGCGACCCTCGCCACATGGACCCAGCGCCTGACGGAAAAACTGCGCGGCATCCCGGCATTCCGCGACATTTCCAACGACCTGCAACTGGGCGGCAGCATCACCCACATCAGCATCGACCGCAGTGCGGCGGCGCGTTTCGGCCTGACCGCAAGTGATGTCGACGAGGCGCTGTACGATGCGTTCGGCCAGCGACAGATCAACGAATTCCAGACCCAGGTCAACCAGTACAACGTGATTCTGGAACTCGACACCAAGCAACGTGGCAAAGCCGAAAGCCTCAACTATTTCTATCTGCGCTCACCCTTGAGTGGGGAAATGGTGCCGCTGTCGGCGCTGGCGAAATTCGACGCACCGACCATCGGTCCGCTGTCGATTGCCCATGACGGCATGTTCCCGGCTGCCAACTTGTCGTTCAACCTCGCGCCCGGCGTGGCGTTGGGCGATGCGGTGATTCTGCTCAATCAGGCCAAGGCCGAGATCGGCATGCCGACCGCGATCAGCGGCAATTTCCAGGGTGCGGCGCAGGCGTTCCAGAGTTCGCTGGCCAGTCAGCCGTGGCTGATTCTCGCGGCGCTGGTGGCGGTGTACATCATTCTTGGCGTGCTCTATGAGAGCTTCGTGCATCCGTTGACCATCATCTCGACGCTACCAGCGGCGGGACTTGGTGCGGTGATCATGCTGTGGATCTGCGGGCAGGACTTTTCGATCATGGCGTTGATCGGGCTGGTGTTGCTGATCGGGATCGTCAAGAAGAACGGCATCCTGATGATCGACTTTGCGCTGGAGGCCCAGCGACATCGAGGACTGTCGCCGCAGGATGCGATCTTCGAGGCGTGCATCACCCGGTTCCGGCCGATCATCATGACCACCCTCGCCGCCCTGCTCGGCGCGCTGCCGCTGATGCTCGGTTACGGCACCGGCGCCGAATTGCGTCAGCCACTGGGGATCGCGGTGGTTGGCGGTTTGCTGGTCAGCCAGATGCTGACGCTGTTTACCACTCCGGTCATATACTTGTGGCTTGAGCGTCTTTTTCACAGACCCAAACCTGCGCCCGTACCGGCGTTGGCGACCACAGACTGAGGCGGTCATGCGCGTTCTGATTATCGAAGACGAGGAAAAAACCGCGGATTATCTGCACCGCGGTCTGACGGAACAGGGTTACACCGTGGATCTGGCCCGCGACGGCGTCGAGGGCCTGCATCTGGCGCTGGAAAGCGACTACGCGGTGATCGTCCTCGACGTGATGCTGCCGGGCCTGGACGGCTTCGGCGTGCTGCGCGCCTTGCGTGCACGCAAGCAAACCCCGGTGATCATGCTCACCGCTCGCGAGCGGGTCGAAGACCGGATCAAAGGCCTGCGCGACGGTGCCGACGATTACCTCGGCAAACCGTTTTCCTTCCTTGAACTGGTGGCGCGCCTGCAAGCGCTGACCCGGCGCAGCGGCGGCCATGAGCCGGTGCAAGTCAGCATCGCCGACCTGTGGATAGATTTGATCAGCCGCAAGGCCACCCGCGCCGGCACGCGACTGGACCTGACGGCGAAAGAGTTTTCGCTGCTCAGTGTGCTGGCACGGCGTCAGGGTGAAATTCTTTCTAAAACTTCAATCGCCGAGATGGTCTGGGACATCAATTTCGACAGCGACGCGAATGTCGTCGAAGTGGCGATCAAGCGTTTGCGCGCCAAGCTCGATGGGCCGTTCGACGAGAAACTGCTGCACACCATTCGCGGCATGGGTTACGTGCTGGAGAGCCGTGGTGTCCAGTAATTCGATTGCCCTGCGCCTGAGCGGAATGTTCACGCTGGTGGCGCTGCTGGTGTTTCTGTTGATCGGCGGCGCGCTGTATCAGCAAGTGGATAAAGGCTTGGGATTGTTGCCGGAAGCCGAACTGGATGCGCGTTACAGCGTGCTGGAATCGGCACTCAATCGCTTCGGTACACCGGAGCATTGGGTGAAGATCAACGCCAAGTTGAAGTTGCTCGGTGAGGAAGACAAACGCATTCGTTTCTGGGTGGTCAGCGGTGATCCGGGCTATGAATATGGTGAGCCGAATGCGTTGATCCGTGCGTTCGCCCAAGGCCCGCTAGGCATGCATGACTTGCAGTTGCCCGAGCATGCTTATCCGTTGAAAGTGCTGTTGACCGAACTGCCGGCCAAGGATCAACGCCCGCCGCTGCGCTTCATGATCGGCATCGATACCGAAACCTTCCACGAAACTCAGCACAACTTGCTGATCGCATTAATAGGTCTGGCCATCATCGGTGTATTGATGGCGTCGGCGCTGGGTTATTGGGTGGCGCGAATCGGCCTCAAGCCGTTGATCAAACTGTCCCACGAAGCGCAGCGGCTGGCCCCGCCGTTGCGCGCCGGACGCCTGCGCATGTCGCCGTTACCGCCGGAGCTTGCGCAGTTTGTCGACTCGTTCAACTCGACGCTTGAGCGGGTCGAACAGGCGTACTCGCGGCTGGAATCGTTCAACGCCGATGTCGCCCACGAACTGCGTTCGCCCCTGACCAATCTGATCGGCCAGACCCAAGTCGCGCTGACTCGCGGACGTTCCGCCGAACACTATTTCGAGGTGCTGCAATCCAATCTCGAAGAGCTGGAACGCCTGCGTTCGATCATCAACGATATGTTGTTTCTGGCCAGTGCCGATCAGGGCAGCAAGGCGACCAAACTGACCTCTACGTCGTTGGCGGATGAAGTGGCGACCACTCTCGAATATCTGGATTTCATTCTTGAAGACGCTCAGGTTCGGGTGCAGGTCAGTGGTGATGCACAGGTGCGAATCGAGATTGCGCATCTGCGTCGAGCGTTGATCAATCTGTTGAGCAATGCGGTGCAGCACACCGAGCCGGGTCAGGTGATCGAAGTGAGGATTGATGTCGAAGAACATCAGGTGAGCATCGGCGTAGCCAACCCCGGCTCGCCGATTGCCAGCGAACATTTGCCGCGTTTGTTCGAACGTTTTTATCGTGTGGATGCTTCGCGCAGCAACAGCGGGAACAACCATGGATTGGGGCTGGCGATCGTCAAGGCGATTGCGTTGATGCACGGCGGTGATGTGTTTGTGCGCAGTGATCGCGGAATGAATACCTTCGGCATCCATCTCCCGGTCTGACTGAAATTTCTGGAACAAATGGAGCCAATTGTGGCGAGGGGATTTATCCCCGTCCGGCTGCGCAGCAGTCGCAAAACCTGTATGCAAGGCCTGAAGGAATCTTTGAGTCCGGAATTTTCGGGGCTGCTTCGCAGCCCTACGGGGATAAATCCCCTCGCCACAAGTAAACACACTTCCACAGACCTCATCAGCTTCAAGAAGGGGGATCTTTGCTCCCGCTGTAACAGTCATTTATGAAAATCACGCTGTTTCCCAACGTCCGGCGACCTTATCTTTGCCCGCACCAAACAGCACTTGCCAAGCAAGAAGGTTTTCCAGATGTCCAACAGTATGGGTATTGCCAGCGCTTTCGTTTTGTCCTCATTGATCCTGTCGCCAATGGCGATGGCTGAAGAATCGCAGTCGTTTGTAGCGCAAAACGCCGCTCGCGCTCAGGCATTCGAGCAGTATCAGGCAGAAGTGATGGCCAAGACCCAAGGCGCCACGCAAGCCCCGCAGGCCGCAACTTCCGAGATTCAAGCCGTCGAGAAAGACAGCTGAGTCGCGTATCGCGCAACGTTTCCCTCGACGCGGTTGTTTGGCTCTTCCCGTTCAACCGTCGTCATTCCAGGCCGCTGACTTTCAGCGGCCTTTTTTCGTTGTGGTCTGAAAGCCGTTTGCTACGTCTTTTACAATAAGAAACATCCCGCACCTCAAAACATTGAAGTGTCAGTTGACCCAAGGAGCTCCACCGCAAGTGCGTTACCCAGTCAGTTTCACCCCGTTGTTCATTGCAATCGCCGCAACGATCGCCCCCGCAGCCCACGCCGACGAACCAGAGAAACAAGGCTTCGTCGAAGGCTCGAGCCTCAACCTCAATGCCCGCAACTACTATATGAATCGCAACCGCATGCAGAAAGCGGACGACAACATCGAGTGGGGCCAAGGGTTTCTCGGCATCTTCAAGTCCGGCTACACCGAAGGCACCGTCGGTTTCGGCGTTGATGCCCACGCCATGCTCGGGTTGAAACTCGATGGCGGTGGCGGTACCGATGGCTCGAGTATCCTGCCGATCAGCGATGGCAACGGCAAAGCGCCGGGTTCGTTTTCCACGGCTGGTGGCACGCTGAAAATGCGTGCGTTCGACACCGAACTGAAGGCCGGCGACCTGTTCCTCACCAACCCGGTAATTGCCGGTGGCGACAGCCGCATGCTGCCGCAGACTTTTCGCGGCGTCAGCCTGACCAACCACAGTTTCGACGGCTGGTTGATCGAGGGCGGTCAGGCGAGTTTCACCAAGCCATACAACCAGAGCGGCCATCAGCGCATCGGCACTTCGTACGGCACGCTGGCCGATGGTGACGAAAGCCAGCACATCACTTGGGGCGGCGTAGCCTGGAGTGGCGTCGAAGGGCTGACCAGCAGCCTGTACGCCTCGGAACTCAAGGACATCTGGAACCAGTATTACTACGACCTGGACTACACCTGGGCGCTGAATGATCTGGTCAGCCTCAACCCGGGCCTGCACTTCTATCACACGCAAGACACCGGTCAGGCGCTGCTCGGCGACATCGACAACAACACCTACAGCCTGCATTTCACCGTAGGCGTCGGCAGTCACAGCGTTACCGCCGCGTATCAGCGGGTCAACGGCAACACGCCGTTCGACTACATCAGTCAGGGCGACAGCGTTTACCTCGACAACTCGCAGCAATACTCGGACTTCAACGGCCCGAACGAGCGCTCGTGGAAGCTCAAATACGCCTACGACTTTGCTGGCCTGGGCTTGCCGGGGCTGACCTCGTCCGTCTCCTACTCGCGCGGCACGCTGGATCTGACCAAGGTCGATCCGAACAGCAAGGGCTACTCAAACTGGTACAACGCCGATGGCCGCAACGCCAAACACCACGAGCGCGACATCGATTTGAAGTACGTGGTACAGAGCGGCCAGGCCAAGGATCTCTCGGTACGCCTGCAATGGGCGAACAACCGTGGCAGCAACGGCTATGGCGCGATTGATACGGACACCGATGAATACCGCGTAATCATCGACTACCCGATCAACGTCTTCTAAGATCAGCCAGTGGTGAGGGGATATCTCCCCTCTCCATTGGTACGACTACGCTTATAAGATTCCCCAACCGATAGCCAATCATGATCGCGAGCCGTACCCCTCCCGTTTCGGGCAAGACCGGGCGCCCCGAACTGCTGCTGATCTGTGGCAGTTCGCTGACCGTCATCGCGATTCTGTGCATCGTCACTTTCCTGCTGATTCGTGAGCACGCCAATGCTCAAGACACGGCCACTCGCGGCGCCACCACGGTTGCGCAACTGATCGACGCGGATGTGCTGCGCACCGTCGAGCTGTACGACTTGACCCTGCAAGGTCTGATCGCCGCCGCCCAGCGAGATGATCTGCAAACCGTATCCCCGCAGATCCGCCATCTGGCGCTGTTCGACCGTTCCACCACCGCCCGTTTCAAGGGTGACATTCTGTTGCTCGATAAACACGGCGAGGTGGTTGCCGACTCATCGCGCATCGAGCCGAAACCGGGCAATTTTGCTGACCGCGATTACTTCCTTGTCCACGCCTTCAATCGTGACGCCGGGATGTTCATCAGCCGACCATTCAAGACCCGTTGTGATTGCGACGAATCCGATCAGTGGCGGATCAGTTTCAGCCGACGGATTTCATCGGAGACCGGCGAATTTATCGGAGTCGCCGTGGCATCGATGAAGCTCGATTACTTCGACGAACTGTTCAACAGTCTCGACATCGGCAGCGACAGCACGCTGAACATCATCGACAACGACGGTTTGCTACTGGCGCAAAAGCCATACCTGCAAAGCGATTCCATCGGCAAGAGCTTCGCCAACCGCCCGAACGTGGTGCGCATCCTGCGCGACACCGATGGCAACGGCAGCTTCAGCAGCACGTCGAGCATGGATCACCGCCAGCGGCTTTATACCTACTCCCGAGTGGGTAACCTGCCACTGATCGTGATCGTGGCGCTGTCCAACGACGAGGTGTTCGCTGTCTGGCGGCGGACCGCGATGCTGATCAGCGGCGCCACAGGTGTGTTGTGCATAGGCTTGCTGTGGCTGACCTGGCTCCTCGCCCGGGAACTGCGTTTGCGCCAGCAGGCCGAACGGGAACTGGCGAAACTGGCTGCCACCGATGCACTGACCGGCGTGGCTAACCGCCGGATGCTCGACCAATACCTGCGCCATGAGTGGTTCCGCGCCCAGCGTTCGGGCAAGCCTTTGTCAGTGATGATGATCGATGCCGATCACTTCAAGCCGTTCAATGACCGGCATGGGCATCAGGCCGGTGATCAGGCGTTACGAGAGTTGGCCAAGGTGATTACCGCGAACGTACGGCGCCCGGCGGATCTGGTGGCGCGTTATGGCGGCGAAGAGTTCTCGGTGATCCTTGCCGAAACCGACAGCCTCGGTGCGCAGCAGATCGCCGAGCATATTCGCGCGGCAGTCGAACAGATGCCACTGGTCAAAGGTGCCGATGTACCGCTGACGGTGAGTATCGGTATCAGCACCTGGACTTCGGCGAGCGAAATGACGCTGGAGCAGCTGATGTTTGCGGCGGACAAGGCGTTGTATCAGGCCAAGGAAAGCGGGCGAAACCGGGTAGTGGCTGGCTGAGTTTTGTCTGACCCCACCGGCCCCATCGCTGGCAAGCCAGCTCCCACAGGGTTTACTGTGTATTGCTGATCTGTGGGCAACAGAGAAACCTGTGGGAGCTGGCTTGCCAGCGATGAGGCCTGCACAGCCGATACAAAACCTGCGGCCATAAAAAAAGGCTACCCGAGGGTAGCCTTCAAAAAACTAGAGAGGTTTTTTACTTACACCGCCGCAACCGGGCGCATGTAAGAGATTGGTGCGGTGCTGGCGTCATCGAACGTCACCACTTCCCATGCATCTGTCTGCTCAATCAACTTGCGCAGCAGCTGGTTGTTCAGTGCGTGGCCGGACTTGAAGCCCTTGAACTCACCAATCAGGCTATTGCCCAGCAGGTACAGATCGCCAATTGCATCGAGGATCTTGTGCTTCACGAATTCGTCTTCATAGCGAAGGCCGTCTTCGTTCAGTACGCCATCGGCATCAACCACGATTGCGTTTTCAACGCTGCCGCCGAGTGCGAGGTTGTGCTTGCGCAGGTACTCGATAT
>NZ_JBIUXX010000081.1:1582-20414 GCF_044744235.1 Pseudomonas sp. NPDC087346 | reverse complement strand
TTTTTTAATATCGATTTTTCCCGTTCAAGGCGGGCGATCCGGGCTTCCAGCTCCTGGATTTTCTGCTGTTCCGGGGTCAGCGCTTTGCTCTGCGGAGTGACGCCTTGGCGCTCCTGCTGAACCTGATCAACCCAGCGGCGCAGGGCTGACTCGCCGACGCCGAGTGAACGGCTGGCTTCGATGTAGCTGTAGTTTTGCTTGAGTACGAGGTCGGCAGCCTCGCGCTTGAATTCAGCAGAAAAGGAACGGCGTTGTTTGGTCATTTGACACCTCGATCTGGCGAGCATTCTCACCTAAATGGGTGTCCGGTTTCATTAGACCACTACATACCGGTTTCTCACTCCGCACATAGCTGCCACCTCTTCGTCGCGTGAGAAACGACAAGTGATGGCTTCAAATCATTTTGATTTAGAGATCACTTTGAATGACTAAGCCCGTCCCCGATCCCCCGATCGAATCCACAACCCCGCTAGCCGAAGCCATCCAGGCCGAAGACCTCGCCAAAAACCGCGAAGCCATAAAACGCGCTCTCGATTTCTACCTGAGTCCGCAACCCGCCAAGCCGCGCCAGCCGAGCACGATGTTTCTGATCAATCCCGGCATCGACACCGAAACCCTGCTGGCCCACGCCTACGAATCGTTGGCCTCTGCAAGCGTCATGGCGAGTAACTTCGCCAACGAGCTAAACGGCCTGCAGCGTAGCAGCGCATTGGCGATTCAGCAGATCATCATGCTCGCCGAACTCGCGGTAAACCGCGCACTGGACCGAGTCGATCCACAAACCTGACAACCGCATCATCGTTCATCGCCAGCAGGCTGGCTCCCACAGTCGAACTGTATTCTCCTGTGAGAGCCAGCGATGCCGACCAGTCTTTAACTGAGTGCACCTCAATCCAACTGTGGGAGCCAGCCTGCTGGCGATTGGGCCCGGCCGACCCCCATCCCTTCAGACCTTGGCGCTGACCTCACTGCGATTAACCAACACCTCAATCGCCCCACTCAAACTCGCAGCCTTCTCGCCGATCAGCAGATGCCAGACGCCATCGTCCAACTGACTAACCCCCTGACAGCCCAGCTCTTTCAACTGTGCCTCGGACAGCGCCTTGCCATCCGCCAGTTGCAGGCGAATGCGGGTCATCGCGATGCAGTCCAGTTGCAGCACATTGTCGCCACCACCCAGCGCCGTCAGCCATTGCTGGGCTTCTGTTCCGGCGACCACAATCGCCTTCGGCACATCGACTACAGCCGTGGGCTCGACCAACACCGCACGCCCCAACGCCGGCATCGCCAAGCGAATCTCGTCGGCAATGCTATCGGCCATCGGCCCGACCACAACCTGCAAACTGCCGCCCTTACCCGGACGCACAACTGCCATCGCGCCCAGCGCTTTCAAATCAACATCCGAAACTTTGTTGCGATCAACCATTTCCAGGCGCAACCGCGTGGTGCAAGCGCCGACAGTCACCAGGTTTTCCGCACCACCCAGTGCCTTGATGTAAGCCCCGGCACGTTGGTTTTCAGCGATCACGGCTTTTTCACCACCAGCGACAAGGTCTTCGCGGCCGGGTGTTTTCAGGTTGAAACGACGGATACAGAAATCAAACACCACGTAGTAGATGACCGCGTAGGCGAGGCCCACCGGGATCACCAGCCAGCCGTTGGTGGATCGTCCCCAGCCGAGCACCATGTCGATAAAACCACCGGAGAAGGTGAAGCCCAAGTGGATGTTCAGGGCGTTGGTGATCGCCATCGACAACCCGGTCAGCAATGCGTGCAGCAGATACAACAACGGGGCGAGGAACATGAAGGCGAATTCAATCGGCTCGGTCACGCCAGTCAGGAATGAGGTCAGCGCCATCGACAGGAAGATCCCGCCCATGACTTTGCGGCGTTCCGGCAGGGCGTTGCGGTACATCGCCAGGCACGCGGCGGGCAGGCCGAAGATCATCATCGGGAACATGCCGGTCATGAACTGGCCGCCCTTCGGATCGCCAGCGAAGTAGCGCGACAGGTCGCCGGTCACCAAGGCGCCGGTGGTCGGGTCGGTGAAGTTGCCGAAGACGAACCACGCCATGTTGTTGAGGATGTGGTGCAGGCCGGTAACGATCAGCAGGCGGTTGAACACGCCGAAGACGAAGGCGCCGAGGCTGCCGCTTTCCATCATCAGGGCGCCGAAGCTGTTGATGCCGTGCTGGATCGGCGGCCAGATGTAGCCGAATACCACGCCGAGGCCGACTGCGGCGAAACCGGTGACGATGGGCACGAAGCGTCGGCCACCGAAGAACGCCAGATACTCCGGCAGCTTGATGTCCTTGAAGCGGTTGTACAGCGCGCCGGCCATCAGCCCGCTGACGATCCCGGCGAGCATGCCCATGTTGATGCTAGCGTCGAGCACCTTGAGTGTGGAGATCATCACCAGGTAACCGATCACCCCGGCCAGACCTGCGGTGCCGTTGTTGTCCTTGGCGAAACCGACGGCGATGCCGATGGCGAAGATCATTGCCAGGTTGGCGAAGATCACTTGGCCGGCATCGTGAATGATCGCGATGTTCAGCAGGTCGGTGTCGCCCAGCCGCAGTAACAGACCGGCGATCGGCAGGATCGCGATCGGCAGCATCAATGCGCGGCCGAGGCGTTGCAGACCTTCGATGAAGAGTTGGTACATGGCGTTCGTCCTTTTTGTTTTTGTTAGCGCAGAGGCCAATGTTGATGACAGGCATGACGCACCGCTGCGGCGCTGCTCAGCTTGAGCAGGTCGCGGGCGAGACGTTGGCATTCGGCTTGGTGCAACTGGCGCACGCGGTCCTTGATTTCACCGATCTGCACCGGGCTCACCGACAGCTCAGTCACGCCCAGACCAATCAGCACCGGCGTGGCCAGCGGGTCCGAGGCGAGGGCACCGCAGACACCGACCCAACGCTTGTGCACCGCCGCGCCTTCGCAGGTCATGGCAATCAGGCGCAGCAGCGCCGGGTGCAGGGCATCGACCCGCGCGGCCAGACCGGCGTGGTCGCGGTCCATGGCCAGGGTGTATTGCGACAGATCGTTGGTGCCGATGGACAGGAAATCTGCGTGTTCGGCCAGTTGTTCGGCTTGCAGCGCGGCGGCCGGGACTTCGATCATCACGCCGATTTCCGGGCGTTGGGCGATGTTCAATTCCAGGCACAACGCATCGACGCGCTGGCGAATGTGCAGCAGTTCGTCGACTTCGGTGACCATCGGCAACAGGATTCGGCAACGACGCAAGGGGCTGACTTGCAGCAGCGCACGCAGTTGTTGATCGAGAATTTCCGGTCGCGCCTGAGCCAGACGAATACCGCGCATACCGAGCACCGGATTAGCCTCGGCCGGCAGCGGAAGATAGTCGAGTTGCTTGTCGCCGCCGACATCGATGGTGCGGATGATCACCGAGTGATCACCCATCGCGTCGAGCACGGCTTGGTAGGCGACGCGCTGTTCTTCGACGTCCGGCGCGGTGTTGCGATCAACGAACAGAAACTCGGTGCGCAGCAGGCCGACACCATCAGCGCCGTTGGCAAAGGCGTCCGCCGCTTCACCACTTGAGGCGACATTGGCGACCACTTCGATGGCCACGCCGTTACGGGTTTCTGCCGGCAGATGTGCTTGAGCTTGTTGCGCGTCGCGACGTTGTTGGCGGTCGATCTGCGCTTGCTGAACTTCGGCCAGACGTTCTTCGCTCGGGGTCAGTTCGAGGCGGCCGCCATCGGCGTCGAGCACCACCGCTTGACCTTGCGGCTGATCGAGCAAGGCAGATCCCAGCGCGACCATGCACGGCAGGCCTTTGCCCCGCGCCAGAATTGCCACATGCGAAGTCGCGCCACCCTCGGCCATGCACAACCCGGCGACACCTTGTGCGCTGAGTTGCAGCAGATCCGACGGCGTCAGTTCATGCGCGGCGACGATGGCGCCGGCTGGTACTTCGTATTGCCACGTTTCACCGAGCAGCGCACGCAACACGCGTTGCTTGAGGTCGCGCAGATCGTTGGCGCGTTCTGCCAGCAGCGCGCTGCCGGTCTGTTGCAGCACTTCACATTGCACGTCGATGGACTGGCTCCAGGCGTGAGTCGCCGCCGTGCCCTGGTCGATGGATTGTTGTGCGGCGTCGAGCAGGGCCGGGTCTTCGAGCAGGGCCAGATGCGCGGCGAAGATCGCTTCCTCGTCGGCATTCTTGTGCTTCTTCGCTTGAGTGAGGGTGCTGGTGATTTCGCAGCGAACCTGATTCAAAGCGCTGTCGAGATGTTGCAGTTGTTCAGCCGAATCATGATTGCCGGGATCTGCCGGCAGGTTGATTGCGTTCAAGCGAAACAATGGGCCGCCAACCAGTCCCGGTGCGGCGCACACGCCGTGCAACACACCGGCCTCGGCTGCACGTTTGCGCGGTGCAACGCTGACTGGCGCAGCGGCGTGGTGATCGACGGGCAGGGCGGTGGCGAGTGCGGCGAGCAAGGCTTGCAGCGCAGCATCGGCGTCCGGGCCCTGACAGCTGACCTGCACTTCATCCTGCTCACCAATCGCCAGTCCCATCAAGCCGATCAGGCTGATGCATGGCACCGACTTGCCGGCGAAGTGCAGTTGAGACTGGCTTTTGAAACCCTGCGCAGTCTGACGAATCAATGCTGCCGGACGTGCGTGCAGACCACCGCGATGGGCGACACGCACTTGGCCATGCACTTCGGGGCCGTCGAGTTCTTCAGTTGTCGCAGCGGTAGTTCTGCGGGCGACGATGTGCAGCAAAGGGTCGCCGACTTTTACTGATTTGAGGGTGATCGGGCGAACCTGAAAATCCTGGCTGTTGGTCAGGATCAACAGGCTGACGAGGCTTTTGCATTGCTGGCCGACCTTGTCCAGGTCATAGCGCAACAGCGCCTGACCTTTGCTGACCCGCGTGCCTTCCTTGACCAGCATCGAGAAACCTTCGCCCTGCAACTCGACAGTGTCGAGGCCCAGGTGCAGGAGGATTTCGGCGCCGTTGTCGGCACGTATGGTCAACGCGTGGCCGGTGCGAGCGACATGAATCACCACCCCGGCGCACGGCGCATACAAGGTGTCGTTGAGCGGGTCGATGGCAATGCCGTCGCCCATCGCGCCACTGGCGAACACCGCGTCCGGGACTTTGGCGAGCGTGAGCACCGGGCCGCTGAGCGGGGCGCTGAGGGTCAGCTCTTTATTGTTGTTATGCATGGCTCGGTCTCATCAGTAATTCGGAATTTCGCGATCCCACGGTATTGTCGAATCCTTGTATCGGTTTCGCTGAATCCGTGTAGGAGCTGCCGAAGGCTGCGATCTTTTGATCCTGGTTTTTTTGCGGATCAAGATCAAAAGATCGCAGCCTTCGGCAGCTCCTACAGGGTCACGCGTCGATCAACAGTTTTTGCATTCGCCAACAGGGTTTTACGTTCGCCGTTAGATCAGTGGGTGCGGGTCACTTTGCTCAGATGGCGCGGTTGATCCGGGTCCATGCCGCGCGCCACGGCCAGACCGGCCGCCATCACGTAGAAACTCTGGATCGCCAGAATCGGATCGAGGGCCGGGTGTTCGGCGCGGCTCAGGGTCAGGTCGCGTTCGTTCACGTCATCCGGTGCGGCGAGCAATACACGGGCGCCGCGCTGACGCATTTCTGCAGCCAGACTCAGCAGGCCAGCCTGTTCGGCACCGCGTGGCGCAAACACCAGCAGTGGATAGTGCTCGTCGATCAACGCCATCGGGCCGTGACGGACTTCGGCACTGCTGAAGGCTTCGGCCTGAATCGCCGAGGTTTCCTTGAATTTCAACGCAGCCTCTTGGGCGATGGCAAAACCGGCGCCGCGGCCGATCACCATCAAGCGCTCGCAATCGCGCAGGGCATCGATGGCCACGCTCCAGTTCTGTTGTGCGGCGTCGCGCAAACCCTGTGGCAAGGCATTGCCGGCTTCGAGCAGTTCGCTGTCCTCTTTCCAGTGCGCGATCAGACGGGCGCTGGCGCTGAGGGTGGCGATAAAGCTCTTGGTCGCGGCGACGCTGTTTTCGGTTCCGGCCAATAGCGGCAGGCTGAATTCACACGCGGCTTCCAGTGGTGAATCGGCGGCGTTGACCATCGACACGCTCAAGGCGCCACGCTTGCGCAACAGACGCAGGCTGTTGACCAGATCCGGGCTCTGCCCCGACTGCGAAAAGGCGAACGCCACCTGACCGCTGACCTTCAGCGGCGCCTGTTGCATGGTCACCACCGACATCGGCAACGACGCCACTGGAATCCCCATTTGCTGCATGGTCAGGTAGGCGAAGTAGCTCGCCGCGTGGTCGGAACTGCCGCGAGCAACGGTCATCGCCACTTGCGGCGGCTGACGGCGCAGGCGCCCGGCGATCTCGATCATTTGCGGGTCGAGCTGTTGCAGTTGGGCTTGCACGGCCTCGAACGAGGACAGCGCCTCTTCAAGCATTTTTGAAGTCAATGTCTTCTCCTTCGACCATGACGGCGGTCAGTGTGAGCGAGCGATCCAGCCGCACGCAGTCGGCCCAGGCGCCAGGTTCGAGGCGCCCGCGTTCGGTGATGCCGAGGTAGTCGGCGGGGAATTGCGAAAGACGTTGCGAAGCTTCGGCAATCGGCAGACCGATCTTCACCAGGTTGCGCAGCGCCTGATCCATGGTCAGGGTGCTGCCGGCCAACGTGCCATCGGGCAAGCGCACGCCGCCCAGGCATTTGGTCACGGTGTGGCTGCCGAGCTTGTATTCACCGTCGGGCATGCCGGCGGCAGCGGTCGAGTCGGTGACGCAGTACAGACAAGGAATCGAGCGCAGAGCCACGCGGATTGCGCCGGGGTGCACGTGCAGCAAATCCGGGATCAGCTCGGCAAATTTGGCGTGGGCCAGTGCCGCGCCGACGATTCCCGGCTCGCGGTGATGCAGCGGGCTCATGGCGTTGTACAAGTGAGTGAAACTGGTGGCGCCGGCTTCCATTGCAGCCACGCCTTCCTCGTAACTGCCGAGGGTGTGGCCGATCTGCATGCGCACGCCACGACCGCTGAGTTCACGGATCAAACCGTCGTGACCGGCGATTTCCGGGGCAATGGTGATCACCCGGATCGGCGCCAGTGCCAGATATTCTTCGACTTCGGCCATCAGTGCGGTGTGAGCGAAGTTCGGTTGCGCACCGAGTTTGCCGGGGTTGATGTACGGGCCTTCGAGGTGCACGCCGAGCACCCGGGCGGCACCTTTCGGGCGCTGCTCGCAGAACTCGCCGACTTCTTTCAGCACGCGAGAGATCTCGGCGCTCGGCGCGGTCATGGTGGTGGCCAGCAGCGAAGTGGTGCCGAAACGCACGTGGGTTTTGGTGATGGTCTCGAAGGCGTCGACGCCTTCCATGATGTCTTTGCCGCCACCGCCATGCACATGCAGATCGATGAAACCCGGCAGCAGATACGGCAGGTCATTGTCGGCCGGATCGCAGGGCACGCCTTCGATCGACACGACTTTGCCGTGTTCGTGGATCAGCCGGCCGCGAACCCAGCCTTGAGCGGTGAGGATGTTGTCTTCGGACATTTCGGTTCTCGCTATTCGGGCTGCGGCGCTGGGTCAGCGACGAAGCTCTGCAACAAAGTCGTAGTAGTCGTTGCGGCAATAGGTGTCGGTGACTTCGATAGGCGTGTTGTCTTCGAGGTAGCCGACCCGGGTCATCAGCAGCATGGCGGTGCCGGGGGCGATGCCGACCAGTGCGGCGAACTCGTCCGAGGCGTTGATCGCCTGAATGTGCTGCAGGGCGCGGACGATCGGTTTGCCGATGCCGTCGAGGTATTCGTAGAGCGAATCGCCGACCAGTTGCGGCTTGGGCATGATCGAGGCGGGCAGGGCGCTCATCTCGATGGCCATCACGGTGTCGTCGGCCTTGCGCAGGCGTTTCATGCGCGCCACCTTGTCGTTCGGCGACAGGCTCAGGCGGATCAGTTCTTCGTGGGTTGGCAGGGTGATTTCCCGTTCCAGCCACTGCGAGCTGGGCACGAAACCCTTGAGGCGGAGCATCTCGCTGAAGCCGGACAGGCGTGACAGCGGTTGTTCAAGACGGGGAGTGATGAAGGTGCCGGAACCTTGCAGGCGGCGGATCAGCCCTTGATCGAGCAACACTTCCAGCGCCTTGCGTGCGGTGACCCGGGAAATACCGAGCAACTCGCTGAGATTGCGTTCGGACGGCATCGCCTGTTCAGCTTTCCACTGACCGGCATGGATCGCCGATTCCAGATTGCGCGCCAGTTGCAGGTACAACGGCGTCGGCCGGGTGTCGTCTGGGCGTAGGGCCTGGATGTCGTTCATGTAAGTCATTTCCGACGCGAGTATAGGATTGTTGTAGCTCGCTTGTGGGGCGGAAATTAATACCACTTGAATACCATGTCAACGCATGGAAATCGCCTTTGGCCCAATGAAATGGCGGTCTGCGGGGGTGATGTATTGAAGTGGTATTAGAGGTGGGCTGTAAAAAGCAAAAATCGCAGCCTGCGACGGCTTCTACAGTTCAGAGTGGTATCACCCCTGTAGGCGCTGTCGCAGGCTGCGATTTTTTTGATTTATTTTTTTGAAGGTGACCAGTGGTCAGTGGTTACGGGCGGATTTCGATCATCGTGCCGTCCGGCACCATGCCCCAGACTTCTCGCATGTCCATGTTGCGCATGGCGATGCAGCCGTCGGTCCAGTCGAGGGTGTGGAACAGGTCTTCAGGCGTGTCTTCCGAATCCGGGGTGCCGTGGATCATGATCATCCCGCCGGGCTCGACGCCTTCGCGCCGGGCGCGTGCCGAATCGCTGATGTTCGGATAGGAGATGTGCATCGCCAGGTTGAATTTGTCGCTGACCTTGCGCCAGTCAATCCAGTAGAAGCCTTCCGGCGTGCGTTTATCGCCTTCAATCAGCTTGGGACCTTTTTTCGCGCCCTTGCCCAGGGAAATGCGATAGGTTTTCACGGGTTTGCCGTCGACGATCAACTGCAGTTGATGTGCCGACTTGAGCACCAGTATTTTTTCGATAAGCGGGGTATTCGAAGGCGTTACCGTGGTCACGAAGGACGCTTGGGAGACCGTAACGAACGACAGGCAAAACAGGGCAAGCAACCAGCGCATTGAAACGATTCCCCAAGGAGTGACGCAAACAGGTTTTATGTAGGAGCTGCCGAAGGCTGCGATCTTTTGATCTTCTAGCCGCAATCAAACGATGACAGGCTGCACCAACGGCGGAATCGATTCCGAACGCACCGGATACACCTCAACACGCCGATCAGCAAAGAAGCATTCTAAGGTACGACCCACCGTGCGGAAAGCCAGCTCGTCCCATGGAATGTCGGCTTCGTCGAATAGTTGTACTTCCAGGCTCTCGGGGCCGGCAGCGAAATCCAGATCGACCAGTTCGGCGCGAAAGAACACATGCACCTGACTGATGTGCGGCACGTCGATCAAGGTATAGATGCTCAGGTTGCGCACCCGGGCGCAGGCTTCCTCGGCAGTTTCGCGGATCGCGGCCTGCTCGATGGTCTCGCCGTTCTCCATGAAACCTGCTGGCAAGGTCCAGTAACCGAGGCGCGGCTCGATGGCGCGGCGACACAGCAGCACTTTGGTGCCCCAGGTCGGCACGCAGCCGGCGACAATATTGGGGTTCTGGTAGTGAATGGTCTGACAGCTTTCACAGACAAATCGCAGCCGCGAATCGCCTTCGGGAATGCGCTGGATCACCGGGTTACCGCACTGGCTGCAAAATTTCATGCTGGGGTTCCTGAATGCTGCGCCTATCTTGGCGTGCAGCGGTGCCGGTCGGCAAGTTGTCGTTTCGCGACATGGTCCGGAACGGGGCTTGGGCGCCTGCAATGATTGGTGCATGATGCAGGGTAAGGCACAGAACGAGAACACTCATGCTGGACGAGCTACTGCATCGGGTAAGTAACCACACACCGCGCACGCTGGAGACTGACAAACGTTTCCCCGAGGCCGCCGTTCTGGTGCCAATCACCCGCAGTGACGAGCCGGAGCTGGTGCTGACCCTGCGCGCCAGCGGGCTGTCGACCCATGGCGGCGAAGTCGCCTTCCCCGGCGGACGCCGTGATCCGGAAGACCCGGACCTGATTTTCACCGCGCTGCGTGAAGCCGAAGAGGAAATCGGTCTGCCGCCAGGGCTGGTTGAAATCATCGGCCCACTGAGCCCGCTGATCTCCCTGCATGGCATCAAAGTCACGCCTTATGTCGGCGTGATCCCCGATTTTGTCGAATACCTGGCCAATGACGCCGAGATCGCCGCGGTGTTCAGCGTGCCACTGGAATTCTTCCGCACCGACCCTCGAGAACACACTCATCGCATCGACTATCAGGGGCGTAGCTGGTACGTGCCGAGTTATCGATTTGGTGAATACAAGATCTGGGGCCTGACCGCGATCATGATTGTCGAGTTGATCAACCTGCTCTATGACGCGAAGATCAGCCTGCACAAACCGCCAAAAAGCTTTATCAACACCTGAAGCCATCGTTCGAATGGCCAGTCTTCGTGAGCCTGAGGAAAACATCATGAAATACCGCTTGGGCGACGCCCGTGTCGAAACCCATCCACAGAGCTGGGTCGCACCCAATGCCGTGCTGGTGGGCAAGGTCAAACTGGAAGAGGGCGCCAACGTCTGGTTCAACGCCGTGTTGCGCGGCGACAACGAGCTGATCCTGATCGGCAAGAACAGCAACGTCCAGGACGGCACGGTGATGCACACCGACATGGGCTTTCCGCTGACCATCGGCACCGGCGTGACCATCGGCCACAACGCCATGCTCCACGGCTGTACGGTTGGCGACTACAGCCTGATCGGCATCAACGCGGTGATTCTCAACGGCGCGAAGATCGGCAAGAACTGCATCATTGGCGCCAACTCGCTGATCGGCGAAGGCAAGGAAATCCCGGACGGTTCGCTGGTGATGGGCTCGCCGGGCAAGGTTGTGCGCGAGTTGACCGAGCCACAGAAGAAGATGCTCGAAGCCAGCGCCGCGCACTATGTGCATAACTCCCAGCGTTATGCGCGTGATCTGGTCGAGCAAGAAGAATGAACACCCCCGAAAGACCGGTGAAGTCGCCGTGTGTAAATATCTGTGCGCTGGATGATGATGATGTCTGCACTGGCTGCCAGCGTACGGTGGGGGAAATCACCCGCTGGAGTCGCATGAGCAACGACGAGCGCCGGGTGGTGCTGGGGTTGTGTCATGAACGGGCGAAGGCGAGTGGGTTAGTGTGGATGTTGCCGGGTTCTTCCGGTCAATAAAGCAAGATCAAAAGATCGCAGCCTTCGGCAGCTCCTACATTTGGAATGCGTTTCTTGTAGAAGCTGCCGAAGGCTGCGATCTTTTGATTCTGCTCCGGCTAAAGTAATCTGTGCGCCTTGATTCCTCAGGCATCCCGCGCCCCTCATGATTTTCCTCATCGCCTACATCAGCAGCGTCGTGCTGATCAACTTCGCCTTCTCCACCGCGCCACACCTGGACATCATCTGGTCGGCCTGGGGCGGCTTGGTGTTCGTGTTGCGCGACATGGTGCAAATCCGCTTCGGCCATGGCGCCATCGCGGCGATGCTGGCGGCACTGGTGTTGTCTTACGTCACGTCCGATCCGTCCATCGCACTGGCCAGCGCCACAGCGTTCGCGGTCTCCGAGATCATCGACTGGCTGGTATTCAGCATCACCAAACGCCCGTTGCGCGACCGCTTGTGGATCAGCTCGGCGCTGAGCATTCCGCTGGATACCTTCATCTTTTTCGGCCTGATCGACGCGCTGACTCCCGGTGTGATCATCACCGCGCTGGCCTCGAAATTTGCCGGTGTCACCGCCGTCTGGCTGATCATGGCGTGGCGCGAGCGCAAACAGGCTGTCGCCGGCTGAAGCCAAACCCTCGGGTTCATGTAAAATGCCGCGCTTTCTCCCCATGGAAAGCGCGCATGGCGTAGCTTTCCTCGATGATCCGCTTCTTTGAGGACCTGAGATGACCCGTCTCGGAACTCCATTGTCGCCAACCGCGACCCGCGTATTGCTGTGTGGCTGTGGTGAGTTGGGCAAGGAAGTGGTGATCGAGCTGCAACGCCTGGGCGTTGAAGTAATTGCCGTCGACCGCTACGCCAACGCGCCGGCCATGCAAGTCGCCCATCGCAGCCATGTGATCAACATGCTCGACGGCGCCGCGCTGCGTGCGGTGATCGAAGCCGAGAAGCCGCACTTCATCGTGCCGGAAATCGAAGCCATCGCCACCGCCACACTGGTCGAACTGGAAGCCGAAGGCTTCACCGTGATCCCGACCGCCCGCGCTGCACAACTGACCATGAATCGCGAAGGCATCCGTCGTCTGGCCGCTGAAGAGCTGGACCTGCCGACCTCGCCGTACCACTTTGCCGACACCTTCGAGGACTACAGCAAAGCCGTGCAGGATCTGGGTTTCCCGTGTGTGGTCAAGCCAGTGATGAGTTCGTCGGGCAAAGGCCAGAGCCTGTTGCGCAGCAATGACGACGTGCAAAAAGCATGGGACTACGCGCAAGAGGGCGGTCGTGCCGGTAAAGGTCGGGTGATCATCGAAGGCTTCATCGACTTCGATTACGAAATTACCCTGCTGACCGTGCGCCACATCGGCGGCACTACGTTCTGTGCGCCGGTCGGTCACCGTCAGGAGAAGGGCGATTATCAGGAATCCTGGCAGCCGCAGGCCATGAGCCCGATTGCTCTGGCGGAATCCGAGCGCGTTGCCAAAGCCGTGACCGAGGCCTTGGGTGGTCGTGGCATGTTTGGTGTCGAGCTGTTCATCAAGGGCGATCAGGTGTGGTTCAGCGAAGTGTCGCCGCGTCCGCATGACACCGGTCTGGTTACTTTGATTTCGCAGGATCTGTCGCAGTTCGCACTGCACGCCCGGGCGATTCTGGGGTTGCCGATTCCGTTGATTCGTCAGTTCGGGCCATCGGCTTCGGCGGTGATTCTGGTGGAAGGGCAGTCGACTCAGACTGCATTCGCCAACCTTGGCGCTGCGTTGAGCGAGCCGGACACCGCGCTGCGTTTGTTTGGTAAGCCAGAGGTTAATGGTCAGCGCCGGATGGGTGTGGCGTTGGCGCGGGATGAGTCGATTGAAGCGGCTCGCGCCAAAGCGACCCGTGCTGCTCAGGCTGTCGTTGTAGAGCTATAACCGCGTCGCGCCTATCGCCAGCAGGCTGGCTCTCACATTTGATTTGTGGTGTACACAAAACCAATGTGGGAGCCAGCCTGCTGGCGATGCTTCTGATTCAGGCAATCTGATTCAGGTCGTTATTCTTCGTTTCCTTCAGGCACAGCACCGCAATCAAGCTCAGCACCGCCGCCCCCGACACATACCCGCCGACGTAACTCAACCCCCCCATCGCCACCAGTTTCTGCGCAAAGAACGGCGCCGCCGAGGCCCCGACAATGCCGCCGAGGTTGTACGCTGCCGACGCGCCGGTGTAGCGCACGTGGGTCGGAAACAGCTCGGGCAGCAACGCACCCATCGGGGCGAAGGTCACGCCCATCAAGAACAGCTCGATGCACAGGAACAGCGCCACGCCCCAGGTCGATCCCTGAGTCAGCAGCGGTTCCATCAGAAACCCGGAAAGAATCGCCAGCACACCACCGATGATCAGCACCGGTTTGCGTCCGTAACGGTCGCTGGCCCAGGCCGACAACGGCGTGGCCGCCGCCATGAACAGCACGGCAAAACACAGCAGCCCAAGGAACGTTTCGCGGCTATAACCGAGCGTGGAGACGCCGTAGCTCAACGAAAACACCGTCGAGATATAGAACAGCGCGTAACACACCACCATCGCCGCCGCGCCGAGCAAAGTCGGAACCCAGTATTGGCTGAACAGCTCGACCAGCGGCACTTTCACTCGTTCCTGACGGGCAATGGCGTTAGCGAATACCGGGGTTTCGTGGAGTTTCAGGCGCACGTACAGGCCAACCATCACCAACACCGCGCTGAGCAGGAACGGAATCCGCCAGCCCCAACTGCGGAACTGTTCGTCATCCAGCGTCAGGGCCAGGGTCAGGAACAGACCGTTGGCCGCCAGAAAACCAATCGAAGGGCCGAGTTGCGGGAACATGCCGAACCACGCCCGCTTGCCCTTCGGTGCGTTCTCCGTGGCCAGCAGCGCGGCGCCGCCCCATTCACCACCAAGCCCCAGGCCCTGGCCGAAGCGCAGCACGCACAGAAGAATCGGCGCCCACGCGCCAATGGTCGCGTAACCGGGTAATACGCCGATCAGCGTGGTGCAGACGCCCATCAACAGTAGCGAAGCGACGAGGGTCGATTTACGGCCGATACGGTCGCCAAAATGGCCGAACAACGCCGAGCCCAGCGGCCGGGCGAGGAACGCGATGCCAAAGGTCAGAAACGCCGAGAGCATTTGCGCGGTGCCGGAGGTTTGCGGAAAGAACACCGGCCCGATCACCAGCGCCGCGGCAGTGGCGTAGACGTAGAAGTCGTAGAACTCGATGGCGGTGCCGATAAAACTCGCCGTGGCCACGCGGGTGGCGGAGTTGGTCGGTTGGGCAGGCGCGGTGTCGCTGTAAGCGGTACTGGTCGTCATGCGGTGATCCCTGACAGTCATGAGCTCCGTTGGAGCGAATTATTATGGTCGAGCACCCAGGGATGTGGGATGAGGCGCGGTCGCTGTTTCAGGTAGGAACAGTCGCCGGAGTGCAGCGGAAATGGCCGAGACCGGTCGGGTGCGGGGTAAGCACGCGGTTCGGCGACGCTTGGGTAAGCGGCCCGATTATAGGAAGGGGCCTAACGATTGAACAAGAGCAAAAGATCGCAGCCTTCGGCAGCTCCGACATGGGAAACGCATTCCAATGTAGGAGCTGCCGAAGGCTGCGATCTTTTGATCTTTATCTGGCAGGCACCAGAGCAGGCACAGAAGAGGTATGCCAGATCAGCACCTTGCTCACCCGGTTCTCCTCGGTCTCGAGAATCTCCAGCCGATAGCGCCCGATCTTCAGGCATACCGCGCTTTCCGGAATAGTCTCCAGCGCCTCGGTCACCAAACCATTGAGGGTTTTTGGTCCGTCACTCGGCAAGTGCCAGCCCAGGCACTTGTTCAGTTCGCGGATCGAGGCAGTGCCGTCGATCACCATGCGTCCGTCGGCCTGCGGGTGGATGTGCGGGTTGTCGAGGCTGTGCTCGCTTTCGAATTCGCCGACGATCTCCTCGAGAATGTCTTCCAGCGTGACGATCCCCAGCACTTCGCCGTACTCGTCGACCACCATGCCCAGACGTCGCTGTTGCTTGTGAAAGTTCAGCAGTTGCAGCTGCAACGGCGTGCTTTCCGGGACGAAGTACGGTTCGTAGCTGGCCGCCAGCAGCGCTTCGCGGGTCAGTTCGCCGTTGTTCAGCAAATGGCGGATCTGCCGGGTATTGAGTACCGCTTCGACCTGATTGATGTCGCTGTGAAACACCGGCAAACGCGTGCGTTTGTTGTGGCGCAGTTGTTCGATGATTTCTTCGATCGAGTCGTCGAGGTTGATGCCGTCGACATCGCTGCGCGGCACCAGAATGTCATTGACCGTGATGTTGTCCAGCGCATGAATACCCGACACCGGATGCAGGCGAACCGGATGTTCCGGGTCGTCATGCCGGTCAGTCGGCATCTCATCTTCGCTTTGCTGTACCACCTGGACCTTGCGTGCAAACGGGCGCATCAGCAAACGGCTGATACGACTCAATAGCCAGGCGAGCGGATAAACGATTTTCAGCGGCACCGCGAGCAAGGTATTGCCGAACGCCAACACCGCATCCGGATAACGCTGGGCCAGAGTGCGCGGGAAATAGTCGGTAAACACCAGCAACAGTGCGGTGGCGGCGAGGCAGGCTGCCCATGGGCCGTTTTCTTCGCAGAGGAAGATCGCCAGCAACGTGGCGATGACCACGGCGAAGGCGCGGCACAAGGTGTTGCAGAGGATCAGGCTGTCGAGCGGGAAGCTCAGTTTCGCCAGCGGTTTATCGCTGGCGCGCGAGGCGGTGCGTTGCGCCAGCAGATGCTGCTGCGCCGCTTCGACGGCGGTAAACAGCCCTGCCCATAAAATCAGCAGGACAAATACCGCGAGCATCGGCCCTATGGGCAAACCGTCCATTTATGCCGCCCGTCAGATGTGCAGAATGTATTCACGAACAAGTTTGCTGCCGAAATACGCCAACATCAGCAGGCAGAAACCGGCGAGGGTCCAGCGAATCGCCTTGTGGCCGCGCCAGCCGAGACGATTGCGACCCCACAGCAGCACGCTGAACACGACCCAGGCCAGGCAGGCCAGCAGGGTTTTGTGCACCAGATGCTGGGCGAACAGGTTCTCGACGAACAGCCAGCCGGAAATCAGCGACAGCGACAGAAGCGTCCAGCCGGCCCAGAGGAAACCGAACAGCAGGCTTTCCATGGTTTGCAGCGGCGGGAAGTTCTTGATCAGGCCCGACGGGTGCTTGTGCTTGAGCTGGTGATCCTGCACCAGCAGCAACAAGGCCTGGAACACCGCGATGGTGAACATGCCGTAAGCGAGGATCGACAGCAGGATGTGGGCGAGGATGCCCGGCTCTTCATCGATGATCTGCACCGTACCGGCAGGCGCGAACTGCGCCAGCAATACGGTGATCGCCCCCAGCGGGAACAGCAGAACCAGCAGGTTCTCCACCGGAATGCGCGAACACGCAATTAAAGTCAGCGCGATCACGGCTGCGGCGATCAGGCTAGAGGCGCTGAAAAAATCCAGCCCCAGACCGATCGGTGTCAGCAGGTGCGTGAGCAGGCTGGCGCTGTGGGCCAGCACGGCGAAAACGCCGAGCGTAACCAGCAGGCGCTTGTTCGCCTTGGCGCCGGAGGCCAGGCGAGTGCTCTGATAAATGGTCGCAGCGGCATACAGAAGGGCGGCGGCGAGGGTGGTCAGCAAACTGGGTGACAAGGGGAGCATAAATCCTGTTAGGCAAGCCCGAAAGGCGCTGAGTTTGGCATAGAACCGCCACAGCACGAAAGTGCGAGGTGTCCGCCCGACTCAGTCTTCGCTATAATCCGCGACCTGCCCACGCCGCAGGCTCGCCGAGCACATGTTGATTCCGGTCTGGGCCGCCATTATCCCGGTCTGTACAGGGCCTGAAAGGATCGCGCAATGTTTGAAAACTTAACCGACCGTCTCTCGCAGACGCTGCGCCATGTCACCGGCAAGGCCAAGCTGACCGAAGACAACATCAAAGACACCCTGCGTGAAGTGCGCATGGCGTTGCTTGAAGCCGACGTTGCACTGCCGGTGGTCAAGGACTTCGTCAATTCGGTCAAGGAACGCGCCGTCGGCACTGAGGTGTCGCGCAGCCTGACGCCGGGCCAGGCGTTCGTGAAGATCGTTCAGGCCGAACTCGAAAGCCTGATGGGCGCGGCCAACGAAGACTTGAACCTGAGCGCCGTGCCGCCAGCCGTCGTGTTGATGGCCGGTCTGCAAGGTGCCGGTAAAACCACCACCGCCGGTAAACTTGCGCGCTTCCTTAAAGAGCGCAAGAAGAAGTCGGTCATGGTTGTGTCGGCGGACGTTTACCGTCCTGCTGCTATTAAACAGCTGGAAACCCTGGCCAACGACATCGGCGTGACGTTCTTCCCGTCCGTCCTGAGCCAGAAGCCGGTCGACATCGCCACCGCGGCTATTAAAGAAGCAAAACTGAAATTCATCGACGTGGTTATCGTCGATACCGCCGGTCGTCTGCACATCGACGAAGAGATGATGGGCGAGATCAAGGCGCTGCATGCTGCGATCAACCCGGTCGAAACACTGTTCGTGGTCGACGCCATGACCGGTCAGGACGCCGCCAACACGGCCAAGGCCTTCGGTGATGCACTGCCGCTGACCGGTGTGATCCTGACCAAGGTCGACGGTGATGCCCGTGGCGGTGCCGCGCTGTCGGTTCGTGCCATTACCGGCAAGCCGATCAAGTTCATCGGTATGGGCGAGAAGACCGAGGCGCTGGAGCCGTTCCATCCTGAGCGTATCGCTTCGCGAATCCTCGGCATGGGCGACGTGCTCAGCCTGATCGAACAGGCCGAAGCGACTCTCGACAAGGACAAGGCCGACAAACTGGCCAAGAAGCTGAAGAAGGGCAAGGGCTTCGACCTCGAAGACTTCCGTGATCAGCTGCAACAGATGAAGAACATGGGCGGCCTCGGCGGCCTGATGGACAAGCTGCCGACCATGGGCGGCGTCAATCTGGCGCAGATGGGCAATGCCCAAGGCGCGGCAGAGAAGCAGTTCAAGCAGATGGAAGCCATCATCAATTCCATGACCCCGGCCGAGCGCCGCGACCCTGAGCTGATCAGCGGTTCGCGCAAACGCCGGATCGCCATGGGTTCCGGCACTCAGGTGCAGGACATCGGTCGCTTGATCAAGCAGCACAAGCAGATGCAGAAAATGATGAAGAAATTCTCCGCGAAAGGCGGAATGGCGAAAATGATGCGCGGCATGGGCGGTATGTTGCCCGGCGGCGGCATGCCAAAAATGTAAAGAACTCGCCGGTCGTCGCACCGGCGCAAGCCCCGCAAGGATGCGGGATCAACAGCAAACCCGCACTTGGCGGGAGCTGACCGGCCGTTTTTATCGACGGCTCTATATGCAAATCTGCACGGCCTGCCATAGGCGCCGGAAAAAGTCATTTGCAAAAGTCCGGATATTCCTTAGAATATGCGGCCTTTCGGGCACCCATGCCCGCTGTGCATTTAGATTTGCAGCACCGACTACAGGAACGATGTTCTAATGCTTACATTACGTCTTGCCGTTGGATGTTCATTAAATGGTTGTTTTTTCGTATTGAGTTTAATT
>NZ_JBIUXX010000081.1:0-1572 GCF_044744235.1 Pseudomonas sp. NPDC087346 | reverse complement strand
CATGATAACAATCCGTCTTGCCCTTGGCGGCTCCAAAAAGCGCCCGTTTTACCACCTGACCGTAACCGACTCGCGTAACCCGCGTGACGGCTCCCACAAAGAACAGATTGGTTTCTTCAATCCTGTTGCCCGTGGTCAGGAAATCCGTCTGTCCGTGAACCAAGAGCGCGTAGCCTACTGGCTGAGCGTTGGTGCACAACCTTCTGAGCGCGTTGCTCAGTTGTTGAAGGAAAATGCCAAGGCTGCGGCCTGAGCAATATGAACGCGACGCCAACTGTTGCTGATGATTTGATCGTTATTGGCAAGATCTACTCTGTTCACGGCGTTCGCGGCGAAGTGAAGGTGTATTCCTTTACTGATCCGACTGAAAACCTGTTGCAGTACAAAACCTGGACGCTCAAGCGCGAAGGCAATGTCAAACAGGTCGAGCTGGTCAGTGGACGCGGGAGCGACAAGTTCCTGGTCGCAAAGCTCAAGGGTCTTGATGATCGTGAAGAAGCTCGTCTTCTGGCCGGTTATGAGATCTGCGTGCCGCGCAACCTGTTCCCTGAATTGACCGACGGCGAGTACTACTGGTACGAGCTGGAAGGTCTGAAGGTCATCGATCAACTGGGGCAATTGCTCGGGAAAGTCGATCATCTTCTGGAAACCGGCGCCAATGATGTAATGGTAGTCAAGCCTTGCGCTGGCAGCCTGGATGATCGCGAACGCCTGTTGCCCTATACGGAGCAATGTGTGTTGGCAGTCGACCTGGCAGCGGGCGAGATGAAGGTGGATTGGGACGCGGACTTCTAAGCGTGGCTAACTTGCGCGTAGAAGTGATCAGTTTGTTTCCCGAGATGTTTTCCGCCATCGGCGACTACGGCATCACCAGTCGTGCGGTCAAACAGGGGCTCTTGCAGCTGACCTGTTGGAATCCGCGAGATTACACGACGGATCGGCATCACACTGTGGACGATCGCCCGTTTGGCGGTGGTCCGGGCATGGTGATGAAGATCAAGCCCCTGGAAGATGCACTGGCTCAGGCCAAGGCAGCAGCCGGGGAGGCGGCGAAGGTTATTTACCTGTCCCCCCAAGGCCGTCAACTGAATCAGTCGGCGGTACGCGAGTTGGCAAAATCGGATGCATTGATCCTGATTGCCGGCCGCTACGAAGGCATTGACGAGCGGTTTATAGATGCTCATGTCGATGAAGAGTGGTCGATTGGCGACTATGTACTGTCTGGCGGCGAGCTGCCGGCGATGGTCCTGATCGATGCGGTTACACGGCTGCTGCCCGGAGCTTTAGGGCATGCGGACTCCGCGGAGGAAGATTCCTTCACGGATGGTTTGCTGGATTGCCCGCATTACACCCGACCGGAGGTGTATGTGGATCAGCGTGTTCCCGACGTGTTGCTAAGTGGCAACCACGCGCATATCCGGCGTTGGCGTTTACAGCAGTCCCTTGGTCGGACCTATGAACGACGCGCCGATCTTCTGGAAAGCCGCTCGCTTTCTGGTGAAGATAAGAAGCTGCTCGAGGAATACATCCGCGAGCGGGACGATAGTTAACAACGTATATATTTTAAATCAT
>NZ_JBIUXX010000080.1:587-20519 GCF_044744235.1 Pseudomonas sp. NPDC087346 | reverse complement strand
CAAAATTTCATTGGCCCGCTGGAAACCGAATACCAGGCAAGGGCCGCCCGGATTCCGCAAACCATCGAATCGGATCTGGTGGCAACACGCCTGGAGGAGCCGACGCATGCATTGCCGCCAGCAGCGGCAATCGTGCGCGAATTGGACGTACGCAATAAAGTCATCCAGCGCAAAACCGCAGAACAGCAACGGCAAATCACCCTGTCTCACCAGTTTTACGGCAGCGACCCCACTGACAAGACCGTCTATCAATTCCTCTCCCGCGCGCAAGTAGTGGACAAGGTTCTGAGCCCCAACGGTCCCGGGATGAATGTGTGGAAGCAGTCTTATCGAGCGGCACTCGAAGCAAGGCTGCTTGCCCAGACACTCAGCGTTTTGCATCAACAACAAGCCAACATTCATAACTGGCTGGCCAGCGTGCAAGCCAATGATCGTACGCAAGCCGCAGCGGCGGAAGCTCAACGACTCGAAGCCGAACGTGCGCGAATCGCATCTGAGCAACAACGGCAAAAAGACATGGCCAATGTCCGGCGCCGAGAGCAGGAGCAATCCCGCATTCGGGAGCAGGCACGGCTAGCGGCATTGGCAGAAGCCCAACGTCTTGCTCTCGAGCAAGCGCGGAGTGCCGCCGAAACAAGTGCCCGACAAATGGCGGCGGAACAGGCCCGCCTGGACGCGCTGATCGACGCTCAGCGCCTGCTCGAAGAAGCCAGGGAACAAGCCGAACAACAGGAACGCGATCAGCAAAGCGCGGCATCCGAGGTTCACCATGTTTTCCCTGCTTCCGGCATGGCCGCCTCTGGTCCGGCATTTTCCCTGACCTCAACGGCCATCGTGCTCTCACCCGAAAGAATCGCCGCGATACAAACGGCGCTGCGCTCAGCGGTGCAGGTAGTAACAACGGCCAGCGCAGCGGTGATGGGCTCCGTGCTGGTCGGTTTCACTGCGTTGCTGATGCCGTCTCGGCTGGGCAATGGCGAACGCTTTGCCATGACGGTTCCGCTCGCCGAACTGGCCTCGGAAGACACCCAGACCCTGCGCGAAATTGCCGACCGCCAGGGCAGCGTCGATCTGCCCGTAGGGCTGGGATACAGATCCATCGGCGCAGGAGCGGAGGTGTTTGCCGTCAGCACCGACGATTTCGACCTGCGCTCAGATGTACCCGTGCTGCACGCAACCTACAACCAGTTGAACGACGTCTATGAGACCGCCCTGCCGGACTCGCCAACCGACTTCCTGACCTGGACGCCCGCGGTGTCACCGGGCAACAGTTCGACTGACCTGCCGATTGTCGGCACCGGAACACCTGCATATTCGGGTGCCCCGATTGTGCCCGTTGAAGGACGACTGGATCTGCATCCGGTGGTAGTCGAGGGCTGGGAAAACTTCATCATCGTCTTTCCGGATGATTCGGGAATTGCGCCGCTGTATGTGGTGTTTAGCAGTCCTTATGAGGGGGCTACCGATGAGGGAAAACACAGCGAGCGAGAATTCAACGCGGAAGCCATCGGCCTAGAAATTTCGAATCTGGAATGGACGCCTGCAGTTGTCTCAGAAGAAGGTATGGAAGTTTTAGAGTTACACACTTTAAAATTCCCAGAGTCTGATGCTAATAAAATGATGATTGATCGGCTGCATAGAATTCTTCGAGGAGAACTAGAAATCACTGATACCGACAAACGTTTCTATACTCATGAAATCAGGGAATTTGAAAGGTTCAAAGCTCATGGGTATGGCGACACAGAAATGCCGGACAAAGATTCTCCCGTATGGAACAATCTTCATACTGCTACGTTGGAGGACTACAAGCTTAAAGATGATCCAACTTTATTGTATACGCCGGAGGCCTTAGAGGCGGGAGATAAACAAGACGCGCTCGAGTATCAGAAACTTTTGAAGGATATGTGGCAATGAATACCATTGAGCAAATTGTAAAAAACGAACCTTTGGATGACATCGTCACCGTCTTCTCATTATTCAAACCGAACCCGCACCTGGACATGATGATCAGACGCTACAATCGAGACTTGATCAAAAAATATGGTGTTCTCGAAGACTCGTACACCCGGCTCATCGCCGCTGGGGTGCTAATAAACGGGGATAAAGGCTTAGCTCTTAAAGGTCCTAAATGGAAAGCCCCAAAATTCATGACTGAAAACAGATATATTTGATAGGTTGCTCGGCCACCAAGCCCAGCTTGGTGGCCGTACTATTTAAAGCGAATACTTCTGCAAATTCGCCATCATTTCCTTCAACGCCTCAATATTGTCCTTCGGATGCGCCGCGCCTTCGAAGTCGCAGATCTGCTGCCAGTGCGCCGCCACATCCTCCGGCGAGAACCCGACCCGTGGATCGAATCCGGCCCCAAGGCTGCGCTCCCAGCGAACCTTGCCCATCCAGCCGCCGCCGACTTCGAACAGGCCGGAAGTTTCCTGGCATTGTTCGCTGCCCAGGTACACCACCAGCGGGCTGACCAATTCCGGTTTGAGTTGTTCGAACACTTGTGGCGGGATCAGGCCCTCAGTCATACGGGTGCCGCCAGTCGGGGCGATGGCGTTGACCAGAATGTTGTTCTTGCGGCCTTCGATGGCCAATGTGCGGGTCAGGCCGTAGAGGCCGAGTTTGGCCATGCCGTAGTTGGACTGGCCGAAGTTGCCGTAGATACCGGAAGTCGAAGCGGTGAAGATTACGCGGCCATAGTTTTGCTCGCGAAGATGCGGCCATGCTGCACGGGTAACTTTATAGGCGCCTTCGACGTGGACGCGATAGACCAGATCCCAGTCGGCGTCGTCCATTTTGTGGAACGTCTTGTCACGCAAGATGCCGGCGTTGTTAACCACCACATCGACGCGACCGAACACATCGAGTGCATTCTGCACCAGCTTGTCACCGTCGGTGACGGAGTCATGGTTGGCTTCGGCAATGCCTCCGGCCTCGCGAATTTCCGCCACCACGCGGTCGGCGGCGGAAGCGTTGGCGCCTTCGCCCTGAGCCGAGCCGCCGAGGTCGTTGACCAGTACTTTGGCGCCCTGTTTGGCGAACAACAAAGCATGGGCCCGCCCCAGTCCGCCACCGGCGCCGGTAATGATCACGACTTTATCTTCGAAACGTACAGATTCACTCATCGGGGGAGACTCCAGCAGGCCAATGGGATATTGACCCCGAGTGTCAGGCACGGGGCTTTTGGTCACAATGAACACGGCTGAGGCTGAATGGTGTGCAATAAGGCAGAGGGATGATGACGAGCCAAGATCAAAAGATCGCAGCCTTCGGCAACTCCTACAGGAGATTTATGTAGGAGCTGCCGAAGGCTGCGATCTTTTGATCTTTCAGGAGCACGCCACTTTGCGCGGCGGCAAAACCAGTTGATCGCGAAACTCTAGATAGTGCTTGAGCACCTGCACCGGCGCTTCGATCTGCGGATAGTGGCCAATGCCCGGCAGCAGCACGGCGTCCGCATCAGCGATCAATTGGCGATACCGCTCGACCATGTGCCCACCGGAAATCGGATCGACTTCACCGTCGATCACCCGCAACGGCACTTCACCCCGCTGCATCGCCGCAACCCAACGGTCGCGCTGCACCCGGCGCTCGGGAATGTAGCCGATCAGTTTATGCATGATCCGTGGCCCGCGATGGGTCTCGATCAGGCCCCAGAAATCATCCATTTCGCTTTCAGTCGGCAGGGTCTGCGGGCCGAAGATCTGGTTGAAACTCTTCACCAGCGCATCGCGAGTGAATGCACGGCCGATCATCCAGCCCAACGGACTGAGCAATAATTTTTGCATCAGTAACGGTCGATGGGTTTCCGGGAATAGCCCGCCATTGAGGAACACACAACTGGCGACGTCGATCAAACCTTCGTAATGCCGGGCGAGCAGTTCCTGAGCAACACTGTCGCCATAATCGTGAGCCAGAATGTGCACTGATTGCTCAATTCGTAGATGTTCCAGCAACGCTTGCTGCAAATCAGCCTGTTCCAGCAAGCTGTAGCTGTGATTCAACGGTTTGGCCGAATCTCCGAAACCGAGCATGTCACAGGCGATCACCCGATACCGTTGGGCCAACGGCTGCCACAGGTAATGCCAATCCCAACTGGCCGTCGGGAAGCCGTGGATCAGCAGCAGCGGCTCACCCTGCCCCGTCGTCCAGTAACGGATCGACTGCCCACGAAAGACGAACGTCTGACTTCGTTTGCGCCAGACACACAGAGGAATCTCGGCAAGAGGCATTAGAGTTTATATCCGGGGTCTTGTTTATCGAGTTTGCGCAGCAGCGCCGGCCAGGCCAGCGCGCCACCCATGCCTTGAGCACTTTTGGTCACGCCGGCAATCATCGCTTTGGCGCCCGCGAGGATCTGCGGTTCGATGGCGATCAGTTCAGCGCCACCGGTCTGCGCCATCACCTGGATGTCGCAGGCGCGCTGGAAGGTAAACATCATCAGGAAAGTATCGGCAATGGTGCCGCCACAGGTCAGCAGTCCGTGGTTGTGCAGCATCAGGAAATTGTTCTCGCCGAGATCGGCTTGCAGGCGCGCCTTCTCTTCGTGATTCAGCGCCACACCTTCATAGGCGTGATAAGCCAGACTCGACAGCACGAACAGCGACTGCTGGCTGATCGGCAACACGCCCTGCTTTTGCGCCGACACCGCAACACCCGAAGCAGTGTGAGTGTGCAGCACACAAACCACATCATGCCGCACCTCGTGCACAGCGCTGTGGATGGTGTATCCGGCAGGGTTGATTTCGTAAGGGCTGTCCATGAGTTTGTTGCCTGCCTGATCGACTTTCACCAGGCTCGACGCGGTGATTTCATGGAACATCAAACCGAACGGATTGATCAGGAAATCTTCGGTGCCCGGCACCTTGGCGGAAATGTGGGTGAAGATCAGATCATCCCAGCCATGCAATGCGACCAGACGATAACAGGCGGCAAGATCGACACGGGTCTGCCACTCGGCGGCGCTGACCTGCGCTTTGACATCAAGAGACGATTGGACGGGGGCTACGCTCACTGTATGCACCTCTGCGTTCTTATTGTTTGGCACGTGTGAGCAGTCTAGTCAGGCGCAGGCGATCGCGTAGTTGCATTGCCAGCCAGCTTGATGACTGAGCGAGTCAGCCATGCAAATAGCCTGGCATCACGTCAAAGCAGCGACGCCAACAAAGGTGCAGCAAACAGGTTCAACAACCCGGTCAGAACCATCACCAACCCTGCCACTGAGCCCTCTTCGCCGCCGACTTCATGTGCCCGGCTGACCCCGGCACCGTGTGCGCCGACGCCGAACAAGGCACCCCGCGCCAGCGCACTGCGCAGCGGCAACCATTTCAACAGAACCCCGCCGAGCATCGCACCGAAGACCCCGGTGAACATCACGAACACCGCCGTCAGTTCCGGTACACCGCCCAGATCCTGCGCCAGCGGCATGGCGAATGGCGTGGTGATCGAGCGTGGCACCAGTGACATCGTCACCGAGGTGTCCAGCGCCAATGCCCGAGCCAGTCCGAACGAGGTAGCAATCGATGCCGCGCTGCCAGCGAGCATACCCAGCAGCAACGCTGACCAATGCCGCACCAGCAAGCGTCGTTGCTGCCAGATCGGCACCGCGAAGGCGACGGTGACCGGGCCCAGCACCAGCATCAGCCAATGGGTGTTGCTCGAATATTCGGCATACGCGGTATGCAGCGGCACTGCGAGCGCCAGCAACAGAACCGGCACCAGAATCAGCGGCGACAACAGGTAACGCCCGGTGCGCCGATACAACCAGCGACTGAACAGGTACGCCAACAAGGTGAAGGCGAGCCAGAACATCGGCATCCATTCAAGCTTCATGGGAACGCCTCATACGCACGGCCAATTCCACGGTGAAGGCTGTCACCAGCATCACCATCAAGGTACTCGCGGCGATCACCAGCAAAATCCGCCAGCCGTCATTGCGCAGCAGCGCGCCGTAATCAAGCAGGCTCATCAGCGCCGGAATAAAGAACAGCAGCATCTCGGCCATCAACAATCCCGCGCCCAATTGCAGCGCTGCCGGCTTGACCCAGCCGAAGGCGAAAGCCAGCAACAACAAACCCATGCCGATCACCCCACCGGGAATCGGCCACGCCAGCCACACCGCAAGTTGGCAGCCGAGCAAATAAAGGCCGAGCAGCACGGCCAGTTCGACCAATAGACGGGATAGATGCTTGAGGATTGTGGTGTTCATGGTTTTGCTCCTGACAGGTGGTTATTTTACGAAGCGGCCTGCCATCCCTGAAGCGAATTGTTAGACTCAAGGCTATTCCAAACTGGAATCATGAAGATGGAATTCAAACAGCTGCGCAGTTTTGTCGAAGTCATGCATCAGGGCGGTTTCACTCAAGCCGCGAAAACCTTGCACATCAGCCAATCGGCGGTGAGCAAGCAAGTCGCGCAACTCGAACAGAGCCTCGGCACGCCGCTGCTCGAACGCCTGGGTTCACAGTTGCGCCTGACCGCCGCCGGCAGCGTGGTGCTGCAGCGAGCCGAAGGCATGCTGCGTCTGCGCAATGAATTGCTCATCGAACTCGACGATCTGAGCCATCTGGCACGCGGCGAATTGCGCCTTGGTTTGCCCTTGCTGGGCAGCGATGCGCTGTTTGCCGGATTGTTTGCCGAGTACCGACGGCGTTATCCGAACATCAGCATTCAATTGCTCGAAGGCGGCAGCCGTAACATCGAGCAAGCGGTGCTCAGCGGCGAGCTGGAAATCGGCGGCAGTCTTCTGCCCAAGGATGAGCAGTTCGATTTTCAGCCATTCTGCGATGAGCGGCTGGATGCACTGCTGCCGATGGATCATCCGTTGGCGGCACGCGGTGAGATTGGTCTGGAGGAATTGGCCGAGACGCCATTTCTGCTGTATCAGCGCAGCTTCGTGCTCAACGACCGCTTGCTTCAGGCGTGCCAGCAAATGGGCTTCACGCCGAAGGAAGGCGGGCGTAGCGGTCAGGCGGATTTCCTCGCGGCACTGGTCGCCGCCGGCCAAGGCGTGGTGCTGCTGCCCAGCGTGGTGGCGCGGGCACTGGAGCGACCGGGCGTGGTGCGCCTGACCTTGAAGGCGCCAGAGTATCTGCGCTGGGACATCGCCTTCATCTGGCGTCGGGGCGCCTATCTGTCGAAAGCCGCCCAGGCCTGGCTGGCGCTGCTGCGCGAGCGTGCCTTCAACCCTTGAGCGTAGCGATCAGCTCAGCCAGCCAAGGCTCGGCGTCGGTTTCCGGGGTTACGCTTTCGCTGGCATCGATACGCAGCATGTCCTGCACTTCGCGCACGCCCAGTTCAGCGAACAATTCACGCATCTGTTCACCGCCACCGCAGAAGGTGTCGCCGTAACTGGCGTCACCCAAGGCAATCACCGCGCCCGGCAAACCACGCCAAGCCATCGGCAATTGATCGCGAATCATCGAATACAGCGGTTGCAGGTTGTCCGGCAACTCGCCCATGCCGGTGGTCGAGGTCACGGCGAGAAATGCTTCGGGGCCGAAGGACTGAATGTCCGCCAGACTCGCGCGGGAGTTGTAGAAGGTTTCAAAGCCAGCGGCTTTCAACAGGTTCTGGGCGTGGCGAGCGACTTCTTCGGCGGTGCCGTAAACCGAACCGGAGAGGATGGCGACTTTCATCAATCTGATCCTGAAACTGAAAAAAAGAGCGGCGATAGTAACAGCCAAACCGGCAAAGCTGCGATTGGATCTCAACTGGCGATAATGGCCAGTAGACAGCGCCCACCGTTCTTCTAGAATGCCAGCCTCCGACAACTCTGAATGGATTCAAAGATGATCAATGCGAGCCTGCTGCAAATGGTGATCAACGCGTCGAACGACGGCATCGTGGTCGCGGAAAAGGAAGGGGAACAGGACAATATCCTGATTTACGTAAACCCGGCCTTCGAACGCCTGACCGGTTACACCAGCGAGGAAATCCTTTATCAGGACTGCCGCTTTCTGCAGGCCGGAGACCGCGACCAGGAAAATCTGGCGCTGATCCGCAATGTCCTGAAAGACGGCGGATCGTGCCGCGAAATCCTGCGCAACTATCGCAAGGACGGCACGCCGTTCTGGAATGAACTGTCGCTTTCGACGGTAAAAAATGCCGATGACGGACAGACTTATTTCGTCGGTGTGCAGAAGGATGTGACCGTTCAGGTCAAGGCCCAGCTGCGTGTGGCGCAACTCGAGGCCGAGGTAGCAGCCTTGCACGCTGAGCTGGCAGCCCTGAAAGCGACGAACGGTGAAAACAAAGCAGCGAACTAATTGTCATTAACTACAATCACCAATGACTTTGTAACTATTTCTTACGAGTTAACCATGCAGCGCGACGCCCTTCTCACTCAGGATGAGCTGGATTTCATCCAGACCATGCAGCACAACCCGCAACTCAATGTGCGGGATGCGACGTCGAGCCTGCTGGTAAATGGTGGTTCACAGATCCGCGACTTGCTGACACGCCTGGCCGCTCACGAGCAAGTGACGATCCAGGCGAACTTCGAAAATCAGCAAATGACCTTCCCGCTGCATCTGGTCGAAGACGAGTTTCACGCGTTGCATCTGCGTCTTGGCGTACCGAGCATTTACGAAGACGGGCCGATGGTTCGCCCATGGCGTCTGGCGCTTGAAGTGCCGGTGGCACTGGAAAACGCCAAGGGCCAGCCAGGCATGATGTGGGTGCACGAGGTGTCGCACAAAGGCGTGCTGCTGGAAATGCGCAACAAGACCAAACCACCCCGACACTTTGCCCTGTGGTTCAGCCCTTCAGGTTATGAGCGGATTTCATTGCGCGGCAACTTCGAACGAGAAACCGAACAAGGCTTTTACGCCTACGAACTCAGCCAGACCGATAGTGACGAAACCGAACGCCTGCGCCAGTTCATCCTGCAACAACATCGCCTGACCCACCCCGCCCTGCACACCTGAGATTCAGGTATCGAGCTTACCCGCGAGAATCTGCGTCATCCGTTGGCGCATGGTGGCGCCTTCATTGCCCAGGCAGCCGATCGAAGTCTCGCCAAGGCTGTCCTGCGCCAGATCGGCCGCATCGCCCGCCAGCAACAACTGACAATCGAGACTCAACGCCAGACGATTCAAGCGGCGCGGCAGTTCCGGGGCTGGAGCATGATTGGAAAACAGCACCAGCGCCTGAGGCTTGATCTTTTCGCAGACCAGCATCAATTCGTCGAACGGCTGGCCGGTGGTCAGTACCCGAACGCCTGTTTCGCCACCGCTGAGAAACAGCGCGGCCACCAGCAATTCAAGCTCCCGGCATTGCCCGGCCAGAGCGCTGACGATGATTCTGCGCGGCTGAGAACCGCGCAACACGATAATCCGATGCAACACCTTCGCCCGCAGAAAGCCGTCGAAAAACAGCCACTCGCTGGTTTGCCCGAACGCATCCTGGCGCTGCAGCAGTTGGCGCCACAGCGGCAGCAGAATGTCTTGAAACACCACCGGCAATGAGTAAGAAGAAAAAATCTGTCCGTAGACCCGGTCCAGTTCGACATCATCAAAGGCACTCACCGCACTTTGCACTTGATGCTGCCATTGCCGGTAATCGGCCTGCACCAAATCATCGGAAATGATATGCGCCAGCGCTTTCAAGGGTTCGGTCTTGGCGAGGATTTTGCCGATCTTGCTCACGGCGACACCGCGATCGATCCATTCGACAATATTACGAACACGCTCGATATCGGTCATCGAATACAACCGATGCCCACTTTCGGTGCGTGTTGGTTGAATCAGACCGTAACGCCGTTCCCAGGCGCGCAGGGTTACCGGATTGACTCCAGTCATCCGCGAGACTTCGCGGATAGGGAATAAATCTTCGCGCTCAAGCGCAACAGATGCCTGCGAGGCAGGCCGCATATCCGTTATGACAGGCATTGTGCGTTGAACGTCCGTGTTGGTGAATTGGATCCCATTCTACTCTGGATGCCCTAATAGCGTTCAAGTGAAGATATGCGACGAAAGTAGCTGGTTTGTTCACGAAAATCAGGAATAATCCTTGCTTGTTAAAAAACGCAGGGCCTCTACCCCGGCCCTTCGTCTGGCGAATTTCCTACCCGGAATGACGCGCACGTAATACGGAGATACATAATGTCTACTTCCCCCGTCACGCTGATGGTCGCCCGTCGCGTCGCTGATGGCCGCTACCAGGATCTGATTGCCTGGCTACGCGAAGGCGAACAACTGGCCACCGACTTTCCCGGTTATCTCGGCTCCGGTGTGCTTGCGCCACCGCCGGGCGATAACGAATTCCAGATTATTTTCCGCTTCGCCGATGAGCAGACCCTGCACGCCTGGGAACACTCGGCCTCACGCACTGCATGGCTGGACCGCGGCAGCGATCTGTTTGCGCATCCGAAAGAACATCGGGTCAGCGGTATTGAAGGCTGGTTCGGTGCCGTCGGTCAACGTCCGCCGCGCTGGAAACAGGCTGTGGCGATCTGGCTGGCATTTTTTCCGGTGTCACTTCTATTCAATTTCGTACTGGGGCCGTTGCTCGGTGAAATGAGCCTGCTGCCACGGGTGTTCATCAGCACGCTGTGCCTGACGCCGCTGATGGTTTACTTCTTCATTCCACTGTCGACGCGCTTGCTCGCCAACTGGCTGAACAACACGCCTGTGCGCCGTTTGCCTGCCAAACCCGTCTCGCAAAACCAGTAACCCCTTCTGTGGGAGCGAGCTTGCTCGCTACCACAAGGGCAGGTAAACCTCGGGATAGGTGTACGCCTGCCGTCGCTGTTATAGTTTTTGCTCCAACCGCGACGCGAGCCGTTCATGACCTCTTCCGCAGCCCCGATCCTCATCACCGGTGCCGGCCAGCGTGTCGGCCTGCATTGTGCGCAGCGTCTGCTCGAAGACGGTCACCGGGTCATCTTCACCTACCGCAGCGAACGCCCCGGCGTGCAAACCCTGCGCGATCTCGGTGCTATCGGCCTATTCGCCGACTTCTCCAGCGAGGCATCCATTCTCGCCTTCACCGCCGAACTGAAAACCCACACCGACAGCCTGCGCGCCATCGTGCATAACGCCTCCGAATGGCTGGCCGAAACGGCGGGTAACGAAGCCGAAGCGTTCAGCCGCATGTTCAACGTACACATGCTCGCGCCCTATCTGATCAACCTGCATTGCGCCGACTTGCTGCACCGCTCAAGCCCCGCCGACATCGTCCACATCTGCGACGACGTGACCCGCAAGGGCAGCAGCAAGCACATCGGCTATTGCGCCACCAAGGCCGGGCTCGACAGCCTGACGCTGTCCTTCGCCGCCCGCTATGCGCCGGCGATCAAGGTCAACACGATTGCCCCGGCCCTGTTATTGTTCAATCCCGACGACGACGCGGCGTACCGTGCCAAGGCGCTGGCCAAATCCGCGCTGGGCATCGAGCCCGGCAGCGAAGTGATCTACCAAAGCCTGCGCTATCTGCTCGACAACTCTTATGTCACCGGCACGACCCTGACCGTCAACGGCGGACGGCACGTCAAATAAAGCCGCCCCTGCGAGGATGTTCCATGACCCGCTCACTGCCCGAGAATTACCGCGAGATCCTGATCGGCCTCGGTGAAGACCCCGACCGAGAAGGATTGCTCGACACCCCGGTACGCGCGGCCAAGGCCATGCAATACCTGTGTCACGGCTACGAGCAGAGTGTCGACGAGATCGTCAACGGTGCGCTGTTCGCGTCTGACAGCGATGAGATGATCATCGTCGCCGACATCGAGTTGTACTCGCTGTGCGAACATCACCTGCTGCCCTTCATCGGCAAGGCCCATGTGGCTTATATTCCGACAGGCAAGGTGCTGGGGTTATCGAAGATTGCGCGACTGGTGGACATGTTCGCCCGACGTCTGCAGATTCAGGAAAACCTCACCCGGCAAATCGCCGACGCGGTGCAGCAAGTCACCGATGCCGCCGGCGTTGCCGTGGTCATCGAGGCCAGACACATGTGCATGATGATGCGCGGTGTCGAGAAACAGAATTCGTCGATGATCACTTCGGTGATGCTGGGTGAGTTCCGCGAAAACGCGGCGACCCGCAGCGAGTTTCTCAGCCTGATCAAGTAATTTGCGACAGAAAAAAACCGGCGTTGATCGCCGGTTTTTTTTCGTCCATGAAAAATCGGGTAAGCTGCGCGCCTTTCTCAATTCGCACCGTGAGGCTTTCAACGTGTTCGTAAAAGCGCTTCGTGTCGGCCTTGGCCAACTGATCATCCTCATCGACTTCATCACCCGCCCGGGCAAGAAGCAGCGCCCTGCCGCCGCTCAGGCTCAGGTGGATTCTGCTGCAAAGGATCTGACCCTGTATCAGTTCCACGCTTGCCCGTTCTGCGTGAAAACCCGCCGCACCTTGCGTCGCTTGAATGTGCCGGTGGCGCTGAAGGATGCGAAGAACAACGAGCAGGATCGCCAGACGCTGCTGGAACAGGGCGGCCGGGTCAAAGTGCCGTGCTTGCGTATTGAAGAGAATGGGCAGACGACCTGGATGTATGAGTCCAAGGTGATTATTGATTATCTGGATAAGCGGTTTGCTGCGGTCTGAAATCTTTGGTGGGGCTAATGGCCCCTATCGCTAGCAGGGCTAGCTCCCACAGTGATCTGCAGTATTCAGAATACTTGTGGGAGCTAGCCTGCTAGCGATGAGGCCCGCCCAGTCGCCATAAAATCCAGACAAAAATAAACCGGCCCTTGAGCCGGTTTATTTTTTTCAGGCCGCTTTATCCAGCTGCGCCTCTCGAACCACCGCCGCCAATCGCTTGAGCCCTTCGTCCAGCCGCGCCGGATCGATGTGGCTGAAATTCAGGCGCAGATGCCCGAGATTGTTTTCCGGCTCTGGAAAGAACGGCTCGCCGGGCATGAACGCCACGTCATTGGCCAGCGCCGCATCGAGCAACGTGCGAGTGTCGAGCGGTTGCTTCAGCGTCAGCCAGAAAAACAGCCCGCCCTGCGGCACGTTCCAGTCCGCCAGACCAGCAAAATGCTTTTCCAGCGCCAGTTGAAACGCATCTCGCCGCTCACGGTAAAAGCCGCGTAACTCAGTTAAATGCCGCTGATATTTCTCGCTGCCGATCCATTGCAGGGCCTGCCACTGGCCGATGCGATTGGTGTGCAGGTCGGCGGATTGCTTGAGCTTGAGCAAATGCGGAAACAGATCCGGGCTGGCGATCAGGTAGCCGACACGCAAACCGGGCAGCAAGGTTTTTGACACGGTGCCGGTGTAGATCCAGCTGGATTTTTTCAGGCGCCCGGCGATCGGTTGCGCGCTGCCGCCATCGAAGGTCAGCTCGCGGTAGGGCTCATCTTCAATCAGTGTCACGCCGAATTCGTCGAGCAACGCAGCGACGGCGGCGCGTTTGGCTTCGCTATAGCGCACGGCGGATGGATTCTGGAACGTCGGGATCAGGTAGATAAATGCCGGGCGATGTTGCTCAAGACGACTGCGCAATTGCGCGAGGTTAGGGCCGTCGGCTTCTTGCTGTACGGTCAGGCACTCGGCGCCGAACAGCTGGAAAATTTGCAGCGCTGCCAGATAAGTCGGCGCTTCCAGGAGAATTTGGGTGCCTTTGTCGATGTACAACTTGGCTGCCAGATCCAGTGTCTGCTGGGAACCGCTGACCACCAACACCTGACTGGCCTCACACGCCAGGCCCAGCGCCCTCGCCTCAGCCGCCAGCACTTCACGCAACGCCGCCTCGCCTTCACTCGTGCCGTATTGCCCGATGGACAGCGGCATATCGGTCCATTCGACTTTTGGCAGCATGGCTTCGGCAGGCAAGCCGCCAGCGAACGACATCACTTCCGGACGCTGGGCAGCGGCGAGGATTTCACGGATCAAAGAACTTTTAAGGCGCGAGACACGTTCGGAAAAAGCCATGGAAGTCACCGGTAGCGAGGCATGTGAAAAATGAGTCAAACTTGTTGACTGAAATTACGACAACTCGAGTGGAAGCGTCAACATGATTGACCTTAAAAATCCCGCCAGCCAACAACAGGCGATGGAAGCGTTCTTTTTCGGCTATCAGGCATTCACCGCCAAGGCGGATGAAATGCTCGAGCGACGCGGGCTGTCGCGGGTGCATCAACGCATCGTGTTTTTTATCGCCCGCTATCCGAATTTGAGTGTGAAGGAGTTACTGGCCTTACTCGGTGTGAGTAAGCAGGCGCTGAACATGCCGCTGCGGCAGTTGCAGGAAATGCATCTGGTGGACAGCGTTGCGTCCGAGACGGATAAACGTAAGCGGCTGCTGGAATTGACGGCGGAAGGTGCGAAGTTCGAGCAGGCGTTGCGGCGTGAGCAGGTGAAATTGCTGGAGCGGGTGTTTGCCGAGGCTGGGGAGGCGGCGGTGAATGGGTGGTTGGCGGTGAATATGGCGTTGGGGAACAGTCAGGCAGCTATTGATTGACAGTTGTGGCCCCATCGCCAGCAGGCTGGCTCCCACAGTGGTTTTGCGGTGTTCACAAAACCTGCTGGCGATGGCCCGGATTGGCGATATATCCCTATCAACGGAACTTTCGTAAACAAAACCAAAAACAATATTTGCTTTATTTGTACACAAAAGCATAATCCACTGCGTGCGAGTTCCTGACCGCATGGTCAACAAATTCGTGTCTGCCTCAAAGGACTGCTGCCACCCCTCATGGGTCCAGTCCTGGAAATAACAATAAAACTCTTGAGGAGTACTCGCTGTGGAAAGCCGCAAATCCGAAGCATCGACGCTGGAACTCTCGCCGCCATTACGCAGTGGCCTGCTGGAGCGCATCTTTAAACTCAGCTTGCATGGCACCACGGTGAAGACCGAGCTGATTGCCGGTCTGACAACCTTCATCACCATGGCCTACATCATCTTCGTCAACCCGAACATCATGGCCGATGCCGGGATTGACCACGGTGCGGCGTTCGTCGCCACTTGTATCGCCGCCGCACTGGGCTGCCTGTTGATGGGCCTGTACGCCAACTGGCCGGTGGGTCTGGCACCGGGCATGGGCCTCAACGCTTTCTTCACCTACACCGTGGTCGGCACCATGGGCTACAACTGGGAAACCGCGCTGGGTGCGGTGTTTGTCTCCGGTGTGTTGTTCATGATCCTGACGTTCTCGCGGATTCGTGAATGGCTGCTGAACAGTATTCCAGTCAGCCTGCGCTTTGCGATGGGAGCCGGTGTCGGGTTGTTCCTCGGGCTGATCGGCCTGAAAACCGCCGGCATCGTTGTCGACAGCCCGGCGACCCTGATCAAACTCGGTTCCCTGCGCGAACCTGGCCCGCTGCTCGCCGCCATCTGCTTCCTGATGATCGCGATCCTCAGCTACCACAAGGTGTTCGGCGCGATCCTCATCAGCATCATCACCGTGACCCTCGCCGGTTGGGGTCTGGGGCTGGTGCATTACGAAGGGATCATGTCGGCCCCGCCGAGCCTGTCCCCGACCTTCATGGCGATGAACGTTGCCGGCGTGTTCAACGTCAGCATGATCAGCGTGGTGCTGGCCTTCCTCTTTGTGCACATGTTCGACACCGCCGGTACGTTGATGGGTGTTGCTCAGCGCGCCAATCTGGTCGGCGCTGACGGCCGCATCGAAAACCTCTCCCGCGCAATGAAAGCCGACAGTGCTTCCAGCGTATTCGGTGCAGTGCTCGGTGTCCCACCGGTCACCAGCTATGTAGAAAGTGCTGCCGGCGTGGCCGCTGGTGGTCGGACTGGTCTTACCGCAGTCACCGTTGGTGTGCTATTTATAGCAGCGATGTTTTTCGCTCCGCTGGCCGGCATGATTCCCGCCTACGCCACCGCTGGTGCACTGATTTATGTAGCGATGCTGATGATGGGCGGCATGGCCCACATCGAGTGGGACGAAGCGACGGACAGCATTCCGGCAATCGTCACCGCGATCATGATGCCGCTGACCTTCTCGGTCGCCGACGGCATCGCACTGGGCTTCATCACCTACGTGGCGCTGAAGGCCGGCACCGGCAAGTACAAAGAAATTTCCGTGAGCCTGTGGGTGCTCTGCGCGATCTTCATCGCCAAGTTCATCTTCTTGTAAACGCGAAAGCGGTACGCGATTGAAAACAGCCTCACCCTCGCGGGTGGGGCTTTTGCACATTCTTGATATCAATAAAAAAAGGAGGAAAGTGATGAGTCTGGAAACCTGGCTGCTGTTCAGCGGCGCTGCGCTGGTGGTGATCCTCATTCCGGGGCCACTGTCTTTGCTGATGATCAGCAACAGTCTGAATTACGGTCTGCGCCGTTCTTACCCGGCATTTCTTGGCGGCGTGTTTGCCTCGATCTGCCTGCTCAGTGCTTCGGCGCTGGGGCTTGGCGCACTGCTGCTGGCGTCGGAACAACTGTTCAGCGCGCTGAAGATCGTTGGTGCGTTGTATCTGTTCTACCTCGCCTGGCAGAGCTGGCAGCAATCGCGTCAGCCAGCGGTTGGCGCAGAAGTGCCACAAGCAGCCCCAGTACCACGCTTTCGTGCACTGTTCGGCCGCGCGTTTGTACTGGGCGCCAGCAACCCGAAAGACATTCTGTTCTTCGCCGCGTTTCTGCCGCAGTTCCTCAGCGCCGAACAGCCGTTCCTGCCGCAGTTGCTGATCATGATCGCCACCTGGACCGTGCTCGACCTGTGCTGCAAGCTGGCTTACGGGCTCGGTGCACACGGTGCTGCGCGCTATCTGCGTAGTGGCAAGGGGCAGAGCTGGTTCAACCGGATCAGTGCAGGGTTGTTCAGCGGTGCCGGGGCTGCTTCGCTGCTGAGCCGCTAAGAGCAAAAAGCATCGCTAGCAGGCTAGCTCCCACAGTAGGAATGCATTCTCCTGTGGGAGTGAGCCTGCTCGCGATGGCTTCAGACCAGACACCACTTTCCAGCAGACGAAAAAAAGCCCGCAGTGTGAGCGGGCGAAAGACCAAAGAAGCTATATGCGCAGTCGCTTCCCGGTGGGGGCAGCCGCTTGGGGGTCAGCTGCCCCGGTACGTGGAATAGCTGTACGGCGAAATCAGCAGGGGCACATGGTAGTGATCCTGTTCTGCAGAGATGCCGAAACGCAGCACCACTACATCGAGGAACGCCGGCTCCGGCAGTTGTACGCCACGGGCGCGGTAGTAATCGCCCGCATGGAACTGAACCTGATAAACCCCGGAACGGTAGTCATCGCCTTGCAGCAGCGGTGCATCGACCCGGCCATCGCTGTTGGTAATCGCACTGGCGACCAATTCCAGTTGCGAACCTTCAACGCGGTACAGCTCGACCTTGATCGAACTGCCCGGGCAACCGTGTGCAGCGTCCAAAACGTGTGTAGTCAAACGTCCCATTGATTCTGCGCGCCTGCCTGCGTGGAAGCAGTCAGACTTCGCGCCTCCCGAAGTCAGTTAAAAAGGAGACCGCACCGTTTCGGAGCACGAAAAGCTGCGGCGAGCGACTGATTAAGACACTTTTCAAAAAAATTGTACACAATAAAAACGACATTTTTCGCATTACCCCCGTCATCCGGGGATTTCCCTCTGAATCACCGTCAAACCATATAAGCATTGAACCCTTTAACCATTAGCTGACTGGTCAGGCAGGTTTCTTGCAGGCTACGTCCTTAACAGTAAAAGATGACAGTCGGTGAAAAATGCGAAAATTCAGGCTTACAAAATCAGATTAAAGTTGTATACAATCAGCCCATCGCTGTGACGCCAGCCCGTCACACCCATCTGACCTTGAACAAGTCGTCACGAATAAGAAGGAAGACTGCAGTGAGCGCTGACTACCCACGCGACCTGATCGGTTACGGCAGTAACCCTCCTCACCCACACTGGCCGGGCAATGCCCGCGTTGCCCTGTCCTTCGTACTCAATTACGAAGAAGGCGGCGAGCGCAACATCCTGCACGGTGACAAAGAATCGGAAGCGTTCCTCTCGGAAATGGTTGCCGCTCAGCCGCTACAAGGCGCGCGCAACATGAGCATGGAATCGCTTTACGAGTATGGCAGCCGTGCCGGCGTGTGGCGGATTCTGAAACTGTTCAAGGAATTTGATATTCCGCTGACCATCTTCGCCGTGGCCATGGCCGCGCAGCGCCATCCGGATGTGATCCGCGCAATGGTCGAAGCCGGTCACGAGATCTGCAGCCACGGTTACCGCTGGATCGACTATCAGTACATGGATGAAGCGCAGGAACGCGAGCACATGCTCGAAGCGATCCGCATCCTCACCGAACTCACCGGCGAACGTCCGCTGGGCTGGTACACCGGTCGCACCGGCCCGCACACCCGTAAGCTGGTGATGGAAGAAGGCGGTTTCCTCTACGACTGCGACACCTACGACGACGACCTGCCCTACTGGGAACCGAACAACCCGACCGGCAAGCCGCACCTGGTGATCCCGTACACACTGGACACCAATGACATGCGCTTCACTCAAGTGCAGGGTTTCAACAAGGGTGACGATTTCTTCGAATACCTCAAAGACGCATTCGACGTGCTCTACGCCGAAGGTGCCGAAGCGCCGAAAATGCTTTCGATCGGTCTGCACTGCCGCCTGATCGGCCGCCCGGGTCGCATCGCTTCACTCAAGCGCTTCATCGAATACGCCAAAAGTCATGAACAGGTGTGGTTCAGCCGTCGCGTCGATATCGCACGCCACTGGCACGAAACCCACCCGTACCAAGGGGCCGCCAAATGAGCACCTTTCAAACCCTGAAACCGTCGACCCTGAGCCGTGACGCCTTCGTCAAAGCTTTCGCCGACATCTACGAACATTCGCCATGGGTAGCCGAAAAGGCCTTCGACCTGGGCCAGGACGCATCGATCGACGAGATCGAAACCCTGCACCAGCGCATGAGCGACATCCTGTTGAGCGCCGATCATGCAAGCCAGCTTGCCCTGATCAACGCTCACCCGGACCTGGCCGGCAAAGCTGCCGTCCAGGGCCAGTTGACCGAAGCCAGCACCAATGAACAGGCTGGCGCCGGTATTCACCAATGCACGGCCGAAGAGTTCCAGCGCTTCACCGAGCTGAACGACGCCTACAAAGCCAAGTTCAAGTTTCCCTTCATCATGGCGGTAAAAGGCAGCAACCGGCATCAGATCCTCGCGGCGTTCGAAACGCGCATTAATAATTCGGTAGAAACCGAGTTCAAGTGCGCGCTGGCGGAGATCAACAAGATTGCCCTGTTCCGTTTACTGACTCTTTAGCAAGCCTGGCCCGAGTGCATCAAACGCGGAGAGCACCCAGGGCCTCGCAAGCATCCCAAGCCACTTATTTAAAGGCAGACAAGAAGAATGAAAGCTTACGCCGTACCTTTCGAGAAGTTCGTCAACCTGGCCGATGCCCGTCTGGGCACCAAGATCATTTCGGTCACCGATGACTGGTTCGCAGACGCCAATCGTCTGTTCCAACCGACCCCGGCCGTATGGAAGGAGGGCGTGTTCGATGACAACGGCAAGTGGATGGACGGCTGGGAATCGCGTCGCAAGCGCTTCGAAGGTTATGACAGCGCGGTAATCCGCCTGGGCGTTCCGGGTTCGATCAAAGGCGTGGACATCGACACTTCATTCTTCACCGGCAACTTCCCGCCTTCGGCCTCTCTGGAAGCGTGCTTCCTGGCCTCGGGCGAGCCGGACGAAAACACCGAGTGGACTGAAGTGCTGTCGGCCGTCGAGCTGCAGGGCAACAGCCACCACTACCACGAAATCAGCAACGACAAGGCTTTCAGCCACCTGCGCTTCAACATCTACCCGGACGGCGGTGTTGCCCGTCTGCGCGTGTACGGCGTACCGCACCGCGACTGGTCGGCTGTTGGCGACAACGAGCAAGTCGATCTGGCAGCAGCCCTGAATGGTGGCCGCGCCCTCGCCTGCTCCGACGAACACTTCGGCCGCATGAGCAACATCCTCAACCCGGGCCGTGGCATCAACATGGGCGACGGCTGGGTTGAGGATGTTGCTCATGCGG
>NZ_JBIUXX010000080.1:0-577 GCF_044744235.1 Pseudomonas sp. NPDC087346 | reverse complement strand
GACGGCTTGGAAACTGCACGTCGTCGTACGCCGGGCAATGACTGGGTCATCGTCGCGCTGGGTCACCCGTGCGAGATCGAAAAAATCGTCGTCGACACCCTGCACTTCAAAGGCAACTACCCGGACACTTGCTCGATCCAGGGCGCGTTCGTCAAGGGCGGCACCGACAGCCAGATCGAAACCCAGTCGCTGTTCTGGCGTGATCTGCTGCCAAGCCAGAAACTGGAAATGCACGCCGAACACACCTTCGTCGAGCAGATCAAGGCTCTGGGCCCGATCACCCACATCCGTCTGAACGTATTCCCGGATGGTGGTGTAAGTCGCCTGCGCGTCCTCGGCAAGGTCGCTAAATAAGGTTGAACCCGATCGCCAGCAGGCTGGCTCCCACAAGGGATTGCATTCCAAATGTGGGAGCTGGCCTGCCAGCGATAGCAACAGAACCAACAACACAGAATTCGGATAAGAAGAACAGCATGCGCACATTGACGATTGAACCGCTGACCAAAGAAGCCTTCGCCCCTTTCGGTGATGTCATCGAAACCGACTCCAGCGATCACTTCATGAACAACAACGGTTC
>NZ_JBIUXX010000079.1:11453-20552 GCF_044744235.1 Pseudomonas sp. NPDC087346 | reverse complement strand
TGATCTGCGGTTGAGTAAGTGGTCAAGCTGGCGCAATCCGCCACGGCATCACTCGCGCTCTGATGGACTACGACGAAACCCTGCGTGGCGCTCTGCGCAAAGCTGGCTTCGTTACTCGCGACGCCCGTGAAGTTGAACGTAAGAAAGTTGGTCTGCGTAAAGCGCGTAAGCGTCCGCAGTACTCGAAGCGTTAATTCCGCTTCCACGTTCAAAAAGAACGCCCGATTCCTCACGGAACCGGGCGTGTTTTTATGCCTGCGATTTATCAACTAATTGCGCTGTGACAACTTGCCACATTCGTAGACCCCCTATACTGCAAGGCTTGAGGGTGAGGGCTCCGGGTAATTCCCTTGTCAGAATTGGGGCTTTTCATTACCATTCGGCAAAATTTTTATAAGTAACATTGATTTATTTAGTAGATGCCTGATTTAACAGGCCACAAAGCTGATGGGAGAGGACTGAATGAGCAATGACGGCGTGAATGCAGGCCGGCGTCGCTTCTTGGTAGCAGCCACATCCGTGGTGGGTGCTGCAGGAGCGGTGGGGGCTGCGGTCCCGTTCGTGGGGTCATGGTTTCCCAGTGCCAAGGCGAAAGCCGCTGGTGCACCGGTGAAAGTGAATGTCAGCAAAGTCGAGCCAGGACAGCAGATGATTGCTGAGTGGCGCGGTCAGCCGGTGTTCATTGTCCGCCGTACTGCGGAAATCCTGGGGAATCTGAAAAAGATCGAGGGCCAGCTCTCTGACCCAGACTCCAAGAACTCGGTACAACCGACCTACGTTGATCCGGAAGTGCGTTCGATCAAGCCAGAAATTCTGCTGCTGATCGGGATCTGCACTCACCTGGGTTGTTCTCCGACCTTCCGTCCCGAAGTGGCACCTGCGGATCTGGGCAAAGACTGGGTAGGCGGTTATTTCTGCCCTTGCCACGGTTCACACTACGATCTGGCTGGACGCGTATAAAAGTCGCAACCTGCGCCATTGAAACTGCCAGTACCACCTCATTCCTATGAGACCGACGACATCATTGTCATTGGCGTCGATACGGAGAAAGCGTGATGAGCAAGTTCATGGATTGGGTTGATGCGCGCTTTCCCGCGACCAAAATGTGGGAAGACCATCTCAGCAAGTATTACGCTCCAAAAAACTTCAACTTCTTCTACTTCTTCGGCTCGCTGGCGCTGCTGGTTCTGGTCAACCAGATCGTTACCGGTGTCTGGCTGACGATGAGCTACACCCCGTCGGCAGAAGAAGCTTTTGCTTCTGTCGAATACATCATGCGCGATGTCGAGTACGGCTCGATCCTGCGTTTGCTGCACTCCACCGGCGCTTCAGCATTCTTCATCGTGGTCTATCTGCACATGTTCCGTGGTCTGCTCTACGGTTCGTACCAGAAGCCGCGTGAATTGGTGTGGGTCTTCGGCATGCTGATTTACCTGGCGCTGATGGCCGAAGCCTTCATGGGTTATCTGCTGCCATGGGGTCAGATGTCTTACTGGGGTGCCCAGGTAATCATCTCGCTGTTCGGTGCGATTCCGGTTATCGGCAATGATCTGACTCAGTGGATTCGTGGTGACTACCTGATCTCCGGGATCACTCTGAACCGCTTCTTCGCCTTGCACGTTGTGGCGCTGCCGATCGTGATCCTCGGCCTGGTGGTGTTGCACATTCTGGCGCTGCACGAAGTCGGTTCGAACAACCCTGATGGCGTCGACATCAAGAAGCATAAAGACGAAAACGGCATACCGCTGGATGGCATTGCCTTCCACCCGTACTACACCGTGAAAGATATCGTCGGTGTCGTGGTGTTCCTGTTCATCTTCTGCTTTATCGTGTTCTTCTTCCCGGAAATGGGCGGCTACTTCCTCGAAAAACCAAACTTCGAGCAAGCCAATCCGTTCAAGACGCCAGAGCATATTGCACCGGTCTGGTACTTCACGCCGTTCTACGCGATCCTGCGGGCGATCCCCGACAAACTCATGGGCGTTATCGCCATGGGCGCGGCGATTGCGGTGCTGTTCGTGCTGCCATGGCTCGACCGTAGCCCGGTCAAATCGATGCGCTACAAAGGCTGGATGAGCAAAATCTGGCTGGTGGTGTTCTGCATTTCGTTCGTGATCCTCGGCATTCTCGGTGTTCTTGCGCCGACGCCGGAGCGCACGCTGCTGTCGCAGGTCTGCACCTTCCTGTACTTCGCCTACTTCATTCTGATGCCGTTCTACACCAGGCTCGAGAAGACCAAACCGGTTCCGGAAAGGGTGACTGGCTGATGAAAAAGTTATTTTTTGCTCTGATTTTTGCTGCTTTGCCTGTCCTGTCCTTTGCCGCTGAACACGGAGGTCCGGAGCTGGAAAAAGTTGATATCGACGTTTCCGACAAGGCTGCCCTGCAGGATGGCGCGCGTACTTTTGCCAACTATTGCATGGGTTGCCACAGTGCCAAGTTCCAGCGTTACGAACGGGTTGCCGATGACTTGGGTATTCCGCATGAGCTGATGCTGGAGAAGCTGGTGTTCACTGGCGCCAAGATCGGCGACCACATGACCATCGGCATGCAGCCGGTCGACGCCAAGACCTGGTTCGGCGCAGCGCCGCCGGATCTGACCCTGGTGGCTCGCGTGCGTGGCACCGATTGGCTCTACGGTTATCTGAAGTCGTTCTACGAAGATCCTGCACGCCCATGGGGTGTGAACAACAAGGTCTTCCCGAACGTAGGCATGCCTAACGTGCTGGTCGGCCTGCAAGGTCGTCAGGTCGTGGGCTGCAAACAGGTACAGATCGTCGAAGACGGCAAGAAGCAATATGATCCGCTGACCGGCACGCCTTTGACCCATGAAGCGTGCGATCAACTGACCATCGTGCCGAAAAGCGGTGCTCTGAACGAAGAGCAGTTCGATGAGAAGGTCAAGAATCTGGTAACCTTCCTGGCTTACTCGGCTAACCCGGTTAAGCTGCAACATCAGCGCATCGGTACTTACGTCTTGCTGTACCTGGCGTTCTTCTTTGTGTTCGCCTACCTGCTCAAGCGTGAATACTGGAAAGACGTGCACTGATAACGCTTCAAGCATTGCTGTTAATCGCGCGCGCCCAAGGGCGCCTCCGATAACGCAGAGTCTGCTCAGTCAGACCTTGCGGGAGGCGCCCTCTGGGCGCGCGCGTTTTTCCGGTTCCGATCATTTCAACAAGCGAGGAGGATCGCCATGGGCGTGACCAATCGGTTGGCCTGTTACTCCGACCCCGCCGACCACTATTCCCACCGAGTGCGCATCGTGCTTGCAGAGAAGGGTGTCAGCGCCGAAATCATTTATGTGGAAGCTGGTCGCCAGCCGCCTAAACTGATTGAGGTGAACCCTTATGGAAGCCTGCCTACGCTGGTCGATCGTGACCTGGCGTTGTGGGAGTCCACCGTGGTGATGGAATATCTGGATGAGCGTTACCCACACCCGCCATTGATGCCGGTTTATCCGGTGGCGCGGGCCAATAGTCGACTGCTGATACATCGTATTCAGCGTGACTGGTGTGGTCTGGTGGATCTGATTCTGGATCCGAAAAGCAAGGAGGCCGCGCGTGCCGTGGCGCGCAAGGAATTGCGTGAAAGCCTGACGGGCGTGTCGCCGCTGTTTGGCGACAAGCCGTTTTTCCTCAGTGAGGAACAAAGTCTGGTGGATTGCTGCCTATTGCCAATACTCTGGCGTTTGCCGATTCTGGGTTTTGAACTGCCGCGGCCAGCCAAGCCGCTGCTTGATTATATGGAGCGTCAGTTTGCGCGTGAGGCATTCAAGGCGAGTCTGTCTGATGTCGAACGCGACATGCGCTTAGGCTTAAGGAGCCGCTATGAACTCCAGTCGACCTTATCTGGTCCGCGCGCTCTACGAGTGGATTGTGGATAACGATTGCACCCCGCACATGCTGGTCAATTCCGAGTACCCGGCGGTGCAGGTACCGCAGGGTTTTGCCAGCGACGGGCAGATTGTTCTGAACATCTCGCCCAGTGCCGTACGGCATTTGCACATGGACAACGACGTGGTGACCTTTGAAGGTCGTTTCGGTGGTGTCCCGCACAGTCTGTACGTGCCTATCAGCGCTATCCTGGGCATCTACGCCCGGGAGAACGGTCAAGGCATGGTGTTCGATCTCGAGTCGCCTATGGGCGAAGATGAAGAGTTTGAGCCCGATGATGATCTGCCACCACCCGACAGCGAGCCGCCGCGCCCTATAGGCCGGCCAAGTTTGAAAGTGGTGAAATAAAAAAAGGCGATCCGAATGGATCGCCTTTTTTATCGCCGCTGAAAAAGCCTGAATCAGTCGATGTATTCGAACAGCTTCACGATTTTCTGCACGCCGGAAACGCCCTGTACCAGATTGGTTGCCTGTTGGGCTTCCTGTTTGGTCAACAGGCCCAGCAGGTAGACGATGCCGTTCTCGGTCACGACCTTGATGCGCGAGCCTGGAATGCTGGCGTCGGTAAGCATCTGAGTCTTGATCTTGGTGGTCAGCCACGCGTCGTTCTGACGGGCCAGCAGAGAGGAGGGTTGCAGTATTTGCAGCTCGTTGTGCACCTTCTTCACGCGCTGTACGTTAGCGGCAGCCTGCTCGGCCTTGGCCTTGAGGTCTTCGCGCGGGGTTTGACCGGCCAGCAGCACCACGCCGTTGAAACTGGTGACGACGATGTGCGAGTCGTTGTCCAGGCCCGGATCGGCCTTGGCTACGTTGACGCCGACTTTGGTTTCGATCAACGAATCGTCGATCTTGCTGCCGAAGGTGCGGGTGCCGCGATCATCTTCAATCGGTGCTTCACGGCTGGCATTCACCACGGAGGTGCAGCCACTGATGCCGAGGCACAGGGTCAAGGCCAGAAGGCCCAGGCGATTTGCGGTCATTCTTCACTCCCGAACAGTTGGCTGTCGATCAGATCGCAGAGGCAATGGATCGCCAGCAAGTGGACTTCTTGAATACGTGCAGTGACATTGGCCGGTACGCGAATCTCGACGTCTTCCGGCAATAGCAGTGATGCCATGCCGCCGCCGTCGCGTCCGGTCAATGCTACGACAATCATTTCGCGATCATGTGCGGCCTGGATCGCTTGAATAATGTTCGCCGAGTTACCGCTGGTCGAAATCGCCAACAACACGTCGCCCGGCTGGCCGAGCGCGCGGATCTGTTTGGAGAAGATTTCGTTGTAGCTGTAGTCGTTGGCGATCGAGGTGATCGTCGAACTGTCAGTGGTCAGGGCGATGGCCGGCAGGCTCGGGCGCTCGCGCTCGAAGCGGTTGAGCAGCTCCGAGGAAAAGTGCTGGGCGTCGCCGGCAGAGCCACCGTTGCCGCACGAAAGCATTTTGCCTTCGTTGAGCAGGGCGTTGACCATGATTTGGCTGGCTTGCTCGATGTGCGGTGCAAGTACGTCCATCGCCTGTTGCTTGGTGTCGATACTGGCCTGGAAAAGCTGGCGAATTCGGGATTGCATGTCCATCTGTGTGACCTTAAGTAGCGCGGCTGTTCGGCACATGAATGTGCAGCCCGCAAAGCAAAGAGCAAAAATTGTCGGTGAAAGTGTCCGGGTCGGGATGCAGGCAATCAACTGTCGAAAGCATTCTGCAACCAGTTCAACTGATTCGGATGGCTGTCGATGGCCACCACGTCGAAGCGGCAGGGGGAATCGGCCCAGCGTGTTTCGCGCTGAAGAAAATACTGCGCGGCGAAAATCAGTTTCTGCCGTTTGCGCTCATCGATACTACCGAGTGCGCCACCCCATTGAGTGTTCTTTCTGTAGCGGACTTCAACGAATACTACTGTATCGCCATCAAGCATGACCAGATCAAGCTCACCGCGTTTGCATAACCAGTTCTGCGCCAGCAGGCGCAGACCCTGATGTTGCAGATGCTCGAGCGCCTGGCGCTCGGCATCTTTACCGCTTTGCGAGCTTGACCTGTCGGGCATCAGCGCGGGGTGTCCGGCAGGCGTTGAACCTGACCGTTGACGAACTGCGCCCATGGCAACTGACGCACTACACGCTGGTTCTGGGTCATGCCGAGGCTGCCCGACTGGCCTTCGATGCGGCTGTCCGGCAGAGCCTTGAGTTGACCCAGGCGCGGCGCCAGACGATAGGCGTCCACACCCATCGCATACAGGCGGCCGAGGCTGCCGGCAGCTTGTGGCCACTGTGCAACGACTTGCTGGCGCAGTGGATCATTGGCTTCCAGCAACCACGGAGTTTCGCAGAAGCGTACGCCGTTCATGTCGTTGTACTGATTGACGTCGCCACTGGCGCTGAATACGTGGGAGGTCGCGTACACCGGAACGTCACCCGCGTACTGGAAGTTCAGGGTCGGCTTGATCTGCTGCGCCTGCTGCGGAGTCGCAGCGAGGAAGATGAACTCGATGTCCTGACGACGCGAAGGCTGTGCGGCTACGTTGGTGCCGGCGGCATTCTGCAGGCTCTTGGCGCGGGCTTCGCTCTGGCGCAGCTGGAACATATCAGCGATTTGCTGGGCCAGTTGCACTGGCTGGTCGACACGTTCGGTAGCAACGATGCTGCCGCCGTTGGCTTGCCAATCCTGACTGAACGCGCGCAGAACGCGATCGCCCCATTCGCCTTTCGGCACCATGATCGCGGCGCGATGCAGGCCATCGGCACGAGCGCGGCGGGACACTTCGCGAGCTTCGTCTTCAGCTGCCAGACCGAACTGGAACAATTGCGCCGGGCCTTGATCGCCTTCGCTGTAGTTCAGCGCTAGGGTGGTGATCGGCAGTTGCGGGCGAGTGCTCAGCTGTTTGACCAGTGGTTTTTCCAGCGGACCAACGACCAATTGCACGCCATCGGCCTGAGCCTTGCGGTAGAACTCGTCCATCGAGGTCAGCTTCGAGCTGTCATAGAAGACGATCGCAGGTGGCTTCTGACCAGCCTGTTGCGCTTGATAGTGCGCAGCCATGAAACCTTCGCGCAGTGCTTTGCCGACCGAGGCCAATTGGCCGTCTTGCGGCAGCAGCAGGGCGATTTTGCTCAGGGGCTGGCTGGCCAGTTCCTTGAGTTTGGTCAGCGGCAACGGCAAGTTGATCGCTGCCGGATGCTTTGGATTCTGCGCGCGCCAGGCGTCGATTGCGGCTTGCTGCTGTTCCAGCGTGCCGGCGGTTTTCACCGCTAGCGCCAGACCCATCCAGCCGCCGAGGTCGTCGGAGGTGTTCGGTTGCAGTTGATCGGTTGGCAGCGAGGCGATCAGCGTCCAGATCGCTTCGTGGTTCTTGCTCGCTGCTTCGCCTTTGAGCATTGGCGCGATGAAGATGCGCTCGCGGGCGGCGGCGAGTGTCTGGCCATCGGCTTCAAGAGCGCGGGCGTGGACGATGCCGGTGCGAACCTGCTGATCTTCCGGCATCTCACCCAGGTGTTGCAGGCTTGGATGGCTCAGGGCAGTCAGCGCGGCTTTCGGCTGATTGCGCGTCATTGCCAGTTCTGCGGACAGGGTGCTGGCGAAAATCTGCTGGCCCGGCTTCAGTTGCTCCATTGGCACTTGTTGCAGGATTTGCGCGGACTGTCCGGCATTGCCCTGGCGATAAGCCTGATCCGCTGCGCTCAGGCGCAACAGGGCAGCTTTTTCCGGGGTTTTAGCCTGGGAAGCCTGTTCGAGCAGTTGCTCGATGCTGGCATCCGGAGTCCGTGGAAGTTCGCCAAGGCTGGACGAAGGGGAGCTGGCGCAAGCCGCCAACAAGGCAGCGAGGCAGAGGGCAGTGAACAGCCGCAGGCAAGCGATCATGTAAGTGTTCCTGATACTCGATCAAATTAGCGTGGAATTGTACCCAAGCACTGGCCGGGGCGCGATGTTACTGGCATGAATCAGTCAATTTAGCTGGTGCAAAGGCAGCAGGGCCGCATAACAGTGCGACAAACCGTGTCTGCCACGAATGCATCGCAAGCCTCTCGACACGCTACAATGGCGGCTTTTACCGATCATGAGGTGTGCGCTTTGACTGCTCCAGGTGCTTTGAATTCCGCTGCTGGCTCGCTTTATGTGGTGGCGACGCCCATCGGCAACCTGGACGACATCAGTGCCCGGGCTCTGAAAATCCTCCGTGAAGTGGCGTTGATCGCTGCCGAGGACACTCGTCACTCGCAGCGACTGATGCAGCATTTCGGCATTTCCACGCCGCTGGCAGCCTGTCATGAACACAACGAACGTGATGAAGGTAGCCGTTTTATTACCCGGCTGCTGGCGGGCGACAATGTGGCGCTGATCTCCGATGCTGGCACGCCGCTGATTTCCGACCCCGGTTATCACTTGGTGCGGCAGGCCCGTGCAGCAGGAATCAACGTGGTGCCGGTGCCGGGTGCGTGCGCGTTGATCGCTGCACTGTCGGCGGCAGGCTTGCCCTCCGATCGCTTCATCTTCGAAGGCTTTCTGCCGGCGAAGATGGTTGGGCGCAAGGCGCGTCTGGAAGCCATTAAAGAAGAACCGCGTACGCTGATTTTCTATGAGGCACCGCATCGTATTCTGGAATGTCTGCAGGATATGGAAGCGGTGTTCGGTGGCGAGCGCCCGGCATTGCTGGCTCGTGAGATCACCAAGACCTTCGAGACGCTCAAGGGCTTGCCGCTGGCTGAGCTGCGCGCGTTCGTTGAATCCGACAGCAATCAGCAGCGCGGCGAATGTGTGGTGCTGGTTGCGGGCTGGACTGCGCCGGAATCCGAAGATGCGGTCAGCAGTGAAGCCATGCGCATCCTCAATCTGCTGCTCGAAGAGATGCCGCTCAAGCGCGCTGCGGCCCTCGCGGCGCAGATCACCGGTGAGCGCAAAAACGTGCTGTATCAGGTTGCGCTGGATAAACAGAAAGGCGTGTAAGCCGTCGCCCATAGCGGTCTTGAGGCTTTTAGCGCTTGTTCTTCGGCCGCTCTGCCGTTAACCTTCGCGGCGGAGAGTCGATCGGACAGTCGCTGCCCTCTATGAAAATTAGGGGGGGGAGGAAAGTCCGGGCTCCATAGGGCGAAGTGCCAGGTAATGCCTGGGTGGCGTGTGCCTACGGAAAGTGCCACAGTATATAACCGCCTAAGCGCTTCGGCGCCGGTAAGGGTGAAAAGGTGCGGTTATAGCGCACCGCACGACTGGCAACAGTT
>NZ_JBIUXX010000079.1:0-11443 GCF_044744235.1 Pseudomonas sp. NPDC087346 | reverse complement strand
CAAATAGGGTCCCAAGGCGTGGCCCGCGCTGGGACCGGGTAGGTTGCTAAAGATGTCCAGTGATGGCCATCGTAGACGAATGACTGTTCAAGACAGAACCCGGCTTACAGATCGACTCTCCACCTTTTTCTTTCCCTGCTTGAATCAATTGTGTCGGGGCTGTGTATTATCAGCAGGCCCGGTCTGAAAGTTCGGCAGCGGCTAACGCAGTAATAGCAATTTCCCACCTTGCTTCAATCAACAGCAGAAGCGCTTTTGTAATACCGAAAAAATCTTACTCTTAACAAATTACTTTAACTTCCGAGCGCAGCTTCCAGTGCTGCATCAGGTTATTGGTCGAAAGTATCCGCCAAATTGTCGTTACCCCTCCTTTTAAGCTCCTAAATCTCCGTTCTGTAAGGGTTTTCCTTTAATCCGCGCCTTGACGGTGTGGTGGGCGCATTCCTATAGTGTGCGCAAGTGGCGGAAAGTGGCATGAAGTGGGTTTTTGAGCTCAAAACGATAAAAATTGGAGAAACGCAGACGTGTTTCGCGGAGCTAACGCTATCAGTCTCGATGCAAAGGGCCGTCTCGCTATGCCGAGCCGGTACCGTGACGAGCTCGATTCGCGTAGTTCCGGCCAGTTGATCGTGACCATTGATGCCGTAGATCCATGTTTGTGTGTTTACCCGCTCGACGAGTGGGAAATCATTGAAACCAAGTTGCGCGCACTTCCTTCGCTTCGCGAAGAGAACCGTCGCCTGCAGCGCTTATTGATTGGTAATGCCGTCGATCTCGAACTCGATGGCAGTGGTCGTTTTCTGGTTCCACCGCGTCTGCGCGAATACGCGAAGCTCGATAAGCGCGCGATGCTGGTAGGCCAACTGAACAAGTTCCAATTGTGGGACGAGGATGCATGGGACGCGGTATCTGCCGCTGACCTTGCTGCTATTCAACAACCGGGCGCTATGCCTGATGAACTGCGTGATTTGATCCTGTGACTATTGATAGCGGCTTTAACCACATCACCGTACTGCTTGACGAAGCCGTCGAGGCTCTCGCCGTACGTCCTGATGGCTGCTATCTGGACGGTACGTTCGGGCGCGGCGGACACAGCCGGCTGATCCTCAGCCAGCTCGGCACGGACGGTCGGCTCATCGGGTTCGACAAAGATCCACAAGCGATTGCCACCGGGCAAACGCTAGCGGCCGAAGACGGCCGCTTTGTCGTTGTGCAGCGCAGCTTTGCCGAGCTGGGCTCGGTAGTCGCCGAACGCGGTCTGGATGGCAAGGTCAGCGGCATTCTGCTGGACCTGGGCGTGTCTTCGCCGCAGCTCGACGACGCTGAGCGTGGCTTCAGCTTCCTCAACGACGGCCCGCTGGATATGCGCATGGACCCGTCCCGCGGGATCAGCGCTGCCGAGTTCGTCAACACCGCGCCGGTGGAAGAAATCGCCCGGGTGTTCAAGGAATACGGCGAAGAACGCTTCTCCGGTCGCATGGCTCGTGCCGTGGCCGAGCGTCGCGATATCACACCTTTCGAACGCACGGCCGATCTGGCCGAAGTGCTCAAGGTCGCCAACCCGGCATGGGAAAAGGGCAAGAACCCGGCCACCCGTGCATTCCAGGGTCTGCGCATTCACGTCAACAACGAACTGGGTGATCTGGAAGCCGGCCTTGAAGCCGCAATGGAATGCCTGGAAATCGGCGGCCGCCTGGTCGTGATCAGCTTCCACTCGCTGGAAGACCGTATCGTCAAACTGTTCATGCGCAAGCTGGTGAAAGGCGAAGCCGACAACCTGCCGCGCAACCTGCCGGTTCGCCACGTTGCGTTCGAACCGAAAATCAAAGTCCATGGCAAAGCGCAGACGGCCTCCGACGCCGAACTCAAAGCCAACCCACGTTCGCGCAGCGCTGTCATGCGTGTGGCGGAGAAGTTGCGGTGAGTAAGCTTTTCGCCAAGCCACTGCCTGGCGGCAGCTTTTTCATGCTGCTGTTGTTTATCGGCGTGCTCGTGTCGGCCATCGGCGTGTCTTACAGCGCGCACTGGAACCGTCAGTTGCTCAACACCCTTTATAACGAACTCAGTGTGCGCGACAAGGCGCAGGCTGAATGGGGTCGTTTGATTCTTGAGCAAAGCACCTGGACCGCGCACAGCCGGATCGAAGTGCTGGCCACTGAACAACTGAAAATGCACATCCCTGGCGCGGCTGACGTGAAGATGGTGGCGCCATGATGAAACTCGAAGGCGCACTCTTCCCTTGGCGCTTCCGCCTGATGGTGGCGCTGCTTGGTGTGATGGTCGCAGCGATCTGCTGGCGCATCATCGACCTGCAAGTGGTTGACCGTGACTTCCTCAAAGGTCAGGGCGACGCACGCAGCCTGCGACACATCCCGATTCCTGCTCACCGTGGTCTGATCACCGACCGTAACGGCGAGCCTTTGGCTGTGAGTACCCCGGTCACCACGCTGTGGGCCAACGCCAAGGAAATGCAGACGGCCAAAGAGAAGTGGCCGGCACTCGCCGCTGCGCTGGGGCAAGACCCGAAAGCGCTGACCGAGCGCCTCGAAGCCCAGGCCAACAAAGAATTCATTTATCTGGTGCGCGGGTTGACTCCCGAGCAGGGCCAGGTCGTGCTCGACCTTAAAGTGCCGGGCGTTTACGGCATCGAAGAATTCCGCCGGTTCTATCCGGCCGGTGAAGTCACCGCGCACATGGTCGGGTTTACCGACATTGATGACCACGGTCGTGAAGGCGTCGAACTCGCCTACGATGAATGGCTCGCCGGGGTGCCGGGCAAACGTCAGGTGATCAAGGATCGGCGCGGACGTCTGATCAAGGACATCCAGGTCACCAAAAACGCCAAGGCCGGCAAGCCCTTGGCGTTGTCGATTGACCTGCGTCTGCAATATCTGGCCAACCGCGAGTTGCGCAACGCGATCATCGAGAACGGCGCCAAGGCCGGCAGTCTGGTGATCATGGACGTGAAGACCGGCGAGATCCTCGCCATGGTCAACCAGCCGACCTATAACCCGAACAACCGACGCAACCTGCAACCGGCGATGATGCGTAACCGCGCGATGATCGACGTGTTCGAACCGGGTTCGACCATGAAAGCCATCTCGATGAGCGCCGCGATCGAGTCCGGCCGCTGGAAACCGAGCGACACCGTCGAGGTGTACCCGGGTACCTTGCAGATCGGCAAATACACCATCAAGGACGTATCCAAGTCCGAAGGCCCGGTGCTGGACATGACCGGCATCCTGATCAATTCCAGTAACGTCGGCATGAGTAAGGTCGCGTTCGATATTGGCGGCGAGACCATTTACCGTCTCGCGCAGAAAGTCGGTCTGGGCCAGGACACCGGCCTCGGCTTCCCGGGCGAGCGCGTCGGCAACCTGCCGAACTACCGCGAGTGGCGCAAGGCTGAAACCGCGACCCTGTCTTACGGCTACGGTATTTCCGTGACCGCGATTCAGCTGGTGCACGCGTTCTCGGCGTTGGCCAACAACGGTCGTCTCGCACCGCTGACCCTGATCAAAACCGACAAGCCGCCGCAGACCACGCAAGTGTTGCCGGAAGCCGTCGCGAAAACCATGCAAGGCATGCTGACCCAGGTGATCGAAGCACCGCGCGGCGTATTCCGTGCGCAGGTGCCGGCGTATCACGTTGCCGGCAAGTCCGGTACCGCACGTAAAACGTCGGTGGGTACCAAGGGCTACGCCGAAAACTCTTACCGTTCGCTGTTCGCCGGTTTCGGCCCGATGAGCGATCCGCGTTACGCCATTGTTGTAGTGATCGATGAGCCGTCCAAGGCCGGCTACTTCGGTGGTCTGGTTTCGGCGCCAGTGTTCAGTCGTGTGATGTCCGGCACCCTGCGCCTTATGAACGTGACTCCGGATAACCTGCCGGCCACCCAGCAGGCTAACGCCACTCCGACTATTCCGCTGAAAGCCAATGGAGGGCGCGGCTGATGTCATTAAGTCTGAACAAGATATTCCCCCACGCCGGCCACGATCTGTTGATCCGTGAATTGGCGCTGGACAGCCGCAACGTGCGTGCAGGCGATTTGTTCCTTGCAGTACCGGGCGGCAAATTCGATGGTCGTACACACATTGCCGATGCGCTGCAACGCGGTGCGGCGGCGGTAGCTTATGAAGTGGAAGGCGCCACCGTGCTGCCGATCACCGAAGTGCCACTGATTCCGGTCAAAGGTCTGGCGGCGCAGCTGTCGGACATCGCCGGGCGCTTCTATGGCGAGCCGAGCCGTCATCTGAACCTGATCGGCGTGACCGGCACCAACGGCAAAACCAGCGTTACCCAACTGGTTGCGCAGGCGCTGGATCTGCTCGGTCAGCATTGCGGCATTGTCGGCACTCTCGGTTCCGGTTTCTATGGCGCGCTGGAAAGCGGTCTGCACACCACGCCGAACCCGATTGCCATGCAAGCGACCTTGGGCGACCTGAAAAAGGCCGGCGCCAAAGCCGTGGCCATGGAAGTGTCTTCCCACGGTCTGGATCAGGGCCGGGTCAGCGCACTGGCGTTCGACGTGGCGGTGATGACCAACCTGTCCCGTGATCACCTCGATTATCACGGCACCATGGAGGCTTACGCCGAGGCGAAGGCCAAGCTTTTTGCCTGGAATGATTTGAAGTGCCGGGTGGTCAATCTCGACGACGAGTTCGGCCGCCAATTGGCTGCCGACAAGCGCGAATCGCGTTTGATCACCTACAGCCTGCTCGACAGCAGCGCCTACCTGTATTGCCGTGAAGCGCAGTTCGATGACGAAGGCGTGCGTGCCACGCTGGTCACGCCGCAGGGCGAACATCATCTGCGCAGCACCTTGCTGGGCCGTTTCAACCTGAGCAACGTGCTGGCTGCGGTCGGCGCCTTGCTCGGTCTGGATTACGCCCTCGACGAAATTCTCAAAGTGCTGCCGAAGCTCGAAGGTCCGATCGGACGCATGCAGCGTCTCGGCGGCGGCACTCAGCCGTTGGTGGTGGTCGATTACGCCCACACCCCGGATGCTCTGGAAAAAGTTCTGACCGCACTGCGCCCGCACGTCAAAGGCCAGTTGCTGTGCCTGTTCGGCTGCGGCGGTGATCGTGATCGCGGCAAGCGTCCGCTGATGGCCGAAGTGGTCGAGCGTCTGGCCGACCGCGTGCTGGTCACCGATGACAATCCGCGCACCGAAGATCCGGCAGTGATTTTCGACGACATCCGCGCCGGTTTCACGGCTGTGGATAAAGTCACCTTCGTTGCCGGCCGTGGCCAGGCGATTGCGCAACTGATCGGCCAGGCCTCGGCGGATGACGTGATTGTCCTCGCTGGTAAAGGGCACGAGGATTATCAGGAAATCAACGGCGAACGCCACGCGTTCTCCGATCTGGTCGAAGCCGATCACGCCCTCACCGCGTGGGAGGTGGCCCATGCTTAAGCCCCTGAAGCTCAGCGAACTGACCAACGTGCTCGATGCGCGTTTGATCGCGGGTGACGCGTCCTTTAATGGCGTCAGCATCGACAGCCGTGCGATCCAGCCCGGCCAACTGTTTATTGCCCTGACCGGTCCGCGCTTCGATGGTCATGACTATCTGAACGATGTTGCCGGCAAAGGCGCAGTCGCTGCGCTGGTCGAGCGTGAAGTCGCCGACAGCACGCTGCCGCAATTGCTGGTGAAAGATACCCGTCAGGCCCTCGGCCAGTTGGGCGCGTTGAACCGTGCTGCATTTACCAAACCGGTCGCAGCAATCACCGGCTCCAGCGGCAAGACCACGGTCAAGGAAATGCTCGCGAGCATCCTGCGCACGCGCGGTCCGGTGCTGGCGACCCGTGGCAACCTGAACAACGACCTCGGCGTGCCGTTGACCCTGATCGAACTGGGTGCGGAACACACTTCCGCCGTGATCGAACTGGGCGCCTCGCGTCTGGGCGAAATCGCCTACACCGTCGGGCTGACCAAGCCGCATGTGGCGATCCTCAACAACGCCGGCACCGCGCACGTCGGTGAATTCGGCGGGCCGGAAAAAATCGTCGAAGCCAAGGGCGAAATCATCGAAGGCCTGGCAGCCGATGGCGTTGCCGTGCTCAACCTCGACGACAAAGCCTTCGGCATCTGGAAGACCCGCGCCGGCAGCCGCAAAGTGCTGACCTTCGCCTTGAGCAATGTTCAGGCAGATTTCTACGCCAGTGACTTGAGCACCGATGCCCGTGGTTGCCCGGCCTTCAATCTGCATACGCCTGAAGGTGTGGAGCGGGTTCAACTGAACCTGCTCGGCACCCATAACGTCGCCAACTCGATGGCTGCCGCCGCTGCTGCACACGCACTGGGCGTGTCGTTGTTCGGCATTGCCACCGGGCTGGGCGCGGTACAACCGGTCAAGGGTCGCACCGTCGCGCAACTGGCGAAGAACGGCATGCGCGTAATTGATGACACTTACAACGCAAACCCCACCTCCATGTGCGCAGCCGTTGATATACTCGCCGGCTTTTCCGGCCGCACCGTCCTGGTGCTCGGAGACATCGGCGAGTTGGGCGAGTGGGCGGAGCAGGGGCACCGCGACGTGGGCGAGTACGCCCGGGGCAAGGTTTCCGCGCTTTACGCTGTCGGGCCAAACATGGTCCACGCCGTGAACGCTTTCGGTGAACAGGCGCATCACTTCGGCACGCAAGCCGAACTGATCCAGGCCCTCGACGCCGAGCAGGACACAAACACCACTATTTTGATCAAGGGTTCGCGCAGTGCAGCGATGGAAAACATCGTTGCGGCTCTGTGCGGGTCCAGTCTGGAGAAACATTAATGCTGCTGCTGCTAGCGGAGTATCTGCAACAGTTCTACAAAGGCTTCGCGGTCTTTCAGTACCTGACCCTGCGCGGGATTCTCGGTGTGCTGACCGCGCTGGTCTTGTCGCTGTGCTATGGCCCGTGGATGATCCGCACCCTGCAGAACCGTCAGATCGGCCAGTCCGTACGTAACGACGGCCCGCAATCGCACCTGTCCAAATCCGGCACGCCGACCATGGGTGGCGCGCTGATTCTGTCGTCCATCGGTGTCAGCACCTTGCTCTGGGCAGACCTGAGCAACCGTTATGTCTGGACCGTGCTGTTGGTGACCCTGCTGTTCGGCGCCATCGGCTGGGTCGACGACTACCGCAAGGTCATCGAGAAGAATTCCCGTGGCTTGCCGAGTCGCTGGAAGTACTTCTGGCAATCGGTGTTCGGCCTCGGCGCAGCGATCTTCCTTTATATGACCGCGACCACTCCGGTGGAAACCACGCTGATCCTGCCGATGCTCAAGGACTACAGCATTCCGCTGGGCTTCGGTTTCATCGTGCTGACCTACTTTGTGATCGTCGGTTCGAGCAACGCGGTCAACCTGACTGACGGCCTCGACGGCCTGGCGATCATGCCGACCGTGATGGTTGGTGGTGGCCTGGGTATCTTCTGCTACCTGTCGGGTAACGTGAAATTCGCCGAATACCTGCTGATCCCGTATGTGCCGGGCGCGGGTGAACTGATCGTGTTCTGCGGGGCGCTGATCGGTGCCGGTCTGGGCTTCCTCTGGTTCAACACCTATCCGGCGCAAGTCTTCATGGGTGACGTCGGCGCACTGGCGCTGGGCGCAGCCCTTGGCACCATCGCGGTAATCGTCCGTCAGGAAATCGTCCTGTTCATCATGGGCGGCGTGTTCGTGATGGAAACCCTGTCAGTGGTGATTCAGGTTGCTTCCTTCAAGCTGACCGGTCGCCGTGTGTTCCGCATGGCACCGATACACCACCACTTTGAACTCAAGGGCTGGCCCGAGCCACGCGTGATTGTCCGTTTCTGGATCATCACCGTGATTCTCGTGCTCGTCGGCCTTGCCACCCTGAAGCTGAGGTAGTACGAGTGTCTCTGATCTCTTCTGAGCAGTTGGGCATCGTTGTCGGCCTCGGCAATAGCGGCATGTCCCTGGTTCGCTTCCTGGCGAACCGGGGCACGTCGTTTGCCGTGGCAGACACGCGGGAAAATCCACCGGAACTGGCCACGCTCAAGCGTGACTATCCGCACGTGGAAGTGCGTTGTGGCGAGCTGGACGTCGAATTCCTCTGCCGTGCCGACGAGCTCTACGTGAGCCCCGGTCTGGCACTGGCGACCCCGGCCCTGCAAGCCGCTGCTGCCCGTGGCGTGAAACTGTCCGGCGACATCGAGCTGTTCGCGCGTAACGCGCAGGCGCCGATCGTGGCCATCAGCGGTTCCAACGCGAAGAGCACCGTCACCACCCTGGTCGGCGAGATGGCGGCTGCGGCCGGCAAGCGTGTGGCAGTGGGCGGCAATCTCGGCACTCCGGCGCTGGATCTGCTGCGTGACGACATCGAGTTGTACGTGATGGAACTGTCGAGTTTCCAGCTGGAAACCACTGACCAGCTCAACGCCGAAGTGGCGACCGTGCTCAACATCAGCGAAGACCACATGGATCGCTACAGCGGTCTGCCGGCCTACCACCTGGCCAAGCACCGGATCTTCCGTGGCGCGAAGCAGTTCGTGGTCAACCGTCAGGACGCGCTCAGCCGTCCGCTGATCGGTGAGGGCCAGCCATGCTGGACCTTCGGCCTGACCAAACCGGATTTCAAGGCGTTCGGTCTGCGCGAAGAGAATGGCGAGAAATATCTGGCCTTCGAATTCCAGAACCTGATGCCGGTGCGCGAACTGAAAGTTCGTGGCGCCCACAACCAGTCAAACGCCCTCGCGGCGCTGGCGCTCGGCCATGCGGTCGGCCTGCCGTTCGACGCGATGCTCTCGGCGCTGCGCAACTTTGCCGGCCTCGAACACCGCTGCCAGTGGGTGCGTGATCTGGATGGCGTGGCTTATTACAACGATTCCAAAGCCACCAACGTTGGCGCCGCTCTGGCTGCCATCGAAGGTCTGGGCGCGGACATCGACGGCAAGGTCATTCTGATTGCCGGCGGCGACGGCAAGGGTGCCGAGTTCAAGGACCTGCGTGATCCGGTGGCGGCCAACTGCCGCGCCGTGGTCCTGATGGGCCGCGACAGCGACAAGATTGGCGAGGCCATTGGCGATGCCGTGCCGTTGATTCGCGCAACTTCGCTGGTCGATGCCGTCGAGCAATGCCGCGCTGCCGCCCAACCGGGTGACGTGGTGTTGCTGTCTCCGGCCTGCGCCAGTTTCGATATGTTCAAGAATTACGAAGACCGTGGTCACCAGTTCGTCCGCGCTGTGGAGGAATTGGCATGAGCCTGCGCAATATCATCAAACCGTATCCGTCGCCGATCATTACCGGGCGCGGCATCGACCTCGACTTCCCGATGCTCGCCGGCTGTCTGGCACTGCTCGGCCTGGGCCTGATCATGATCGCCTCGGCTTCGACCGAAGTGGCCGCAGCGCAGTCGGGCAGCGCTCTGTATTACATGACCCGCCACCTGATCTACATCGTGCTGGGTCTGGGCGCCTGCGTCATCACCATGATGATTCCGATTGCCACCTGGCAACGCCTCGGCTGGCTGATGCTGCTCGGTGCGTTCGGCTTGCTGATCATGGTGATCGTGCCGGGGATCGGCCGTGAAGTGAACGGTTCGATGCGCTGGATCGGTTTCAGCTTCTTCAACGTTCAACCGTCCGAGATCGCCAAGGTGTTCGTGGTGATCTACCTCGCCGGTTATCTGGTGCGTCGCCAGAAAGAAGTGCGCGAGAGCTGGATGGGTTTCTTCAAGCCGTTCATCGTGCTGCTGCCAATGGCGGGCCTATTGCTGATGGAGCCGGACTTCGGTGCCACCGTGGTAATGATGGGCGCGGCCGCAGCGATGCTGTTCCTTGGCGGGGTCGGGCTGTTCCGGTTCTCGCTGATGGTGGTGTTGGCGGTCGGGGCCGTGGTGCTGTTGATCCAGATGCAGCCGTATCGAATGGCGCGTCTGACCAACTTCGCCGACCCGTGGGCTGACCAGTTCGGCGCCGGTTATCAGCTGTCGCAAGCCTTGATCGCCTTCGGTCGTGGCGAATGGTTTGGCGTTGGCCTCGGCAACAGCGTGCAAAAACAGTTCTACCTGCCGGAAGCGCACACCGACTTCGTGTTCTCGGTACTGGCTGAAGAACTGGGCGCCGTGGGCTCGCTGCTGACCGTCGCACTGTTCGTCTTCGTGTGTATTCGCGGCATGTACATCGGCTTGTGGGCAGAGAAGGCCAAGCAGTACTTCGCGGCTTATGTTGCCTACGGCCTGTCGTTCCTGTGGATCGGCCAGTTCCTGATCAACATCGGTGTAAACGTCGGTCTGCTGCCGACCAAGGGTCTGACCCTGCCGTTCCTCAGTTATGGCGGTAGTTCGTTGGTGATCTGCTGCGCCTGCCTTGGCCTGTTGCTGAGGATCGAGTGGGAGAGTCGAACCCACCTGGGCAGTGAGGAGATGGAGTTCCAGGAGAGCGACTTCGCCGAGGAGTCGAATCATGGGCGCTAACGTATTGATCATGGCTGGCGGCACTGGCGGCCACGTGTTCCCGGCGCTGGCCTGTGCCCGCGAGTTTCAGGCGCGCGGTTACACCGTGCACTGGCTCGGCACGCCACGCGGAATTGAAAACGATCTGGTGCCGGCTGCCGGTCTGGAGCTGCATCGCATCAACGCCAGCGGTCTGCGCGGCAAGGGCAAGCTGTCGTTGCTCAAGGCGCCGTTCATGCTGCTGAAATCGGTCTGGCAGGCACGGGCGATCATTCGTCAATTGCGTCCGGTCTGCGTCGTCGGTTTCGGCGGTTATGTGACCGGCCCTGGTGGCCTGGCCGCGAAACTGTCCGGTGTGCCAGTGATCGTTCACGAGCAGAACGCCGTGGCCGGTACCGCCAATCGGTTGCTGGTGCCGTTCGCCGCTCGGGTGTGTGAAGCATTCCCCGACACCTTTACTGTGTCGGACACCCGCCGTACCACCGGAAACCCGGTGCGCAGCGAGCTGTTCCTCGAAACACCGCGACAGGCTCTGGCCGGTCGCAAAGCGCGTTTGCTGATCCTTGGCGGAAGCCTTGGCGCAGAGCCGTTGAACAAGTTGCTGCCTGAAGCCCTGTCGCAAGTCGCTGCCGATTTGCGTCCGGAAGTGTTCCATCAGGCTGGCAAAAACCACGATGAAGTGACCGCAGAGCGCTATCGCGCAGCTGGCGTCGAGGCGCAAGTGCAGCCTTTCATCAAAGACATGGCCCAAGCCTATGGCTGGGCCGACCTGGTGGTGTGCCGCGCTGGCGCGCTGACCATCAGTGAGCTGGCTGCTGCCGGTCTGCCCTCGATGCTGGTGCCTTTGCCCCACGCCATCGACGATCACCAGACCCGCAACGCCGAATATTTGGCCCGTGAAGGCGCTGCCTTCCTGATGCCGCAAAGAACGACTGGTGCCGCGGATCTTGCCGCGCGCCTGACAGAGGTCTTGATGCAACCGCAACGACTCGAAGAAATGGCCCAAGCGGCCCGCCGTCTGGCGAAACCCGAAGCCACCC